>JAJZLP010000047.1 GCA_021803325.1 Actinomycetes bacterium | reverse complement strand
TCACCCGCGCACCTTCACCATCGCAGGCCGCACGACCCGGCCGTTGAAGCGGTAGCCGACCCGCAGCACGGCGTCGACCACCGGCCCGGTGCCGCCTTCGTCGGCGGCATGGTCCACCGCCTCGTGCGCTGTGGGGTCGAACGGCTCGCCCACATCCCCGACCCGCTCCACGCCCTCCTTGGCCAACGTGTCGCGTAGCAGGGCGGCGGCCTGCAGCAGCCCACCGGGCGAGGCGTGCTCGTCACCGATCAGGTGCTCGGCTGCCATGTCGAACGCATCGAGCGCCGGGAGCAGCGCCACCACCAGACGCTCCGCTGCCCGCGACACGGACTCGTCCTGTTGGCGCTGGACCCGCTTGCGGTAGTTCTCAAAGTCCGCCTGCAGACGGCGGAGCGCGTCGAGGTACTCATCACGCTCACGTTGCGTCTGGTCCAGCACCCCCAGGGCGCCGTCGGGACCGGCGGCCTCGACCTCGTCGTCGTCGAGCACGGCGTCGAGCACACCGTCGTCGGTCTCGTCGTCGAGCACGGCGTCGTCGATCTCGGCCTCGGTCACGGCGTCGTCGGATCCATCATCGTGTCCAGCGCTCGGACCGCTGGGTCCGGCGGCGCCTGCGCCTGCTGTGCCTGCCGTTCCCGACGTGGCACCACCTGCAGCGCCGGTGCCAGAGCCGGTGCCAGAGCCGGTGCCAGAACCAGAGCCGGCGCCAGAACCAGAGCCGGCGCCAGAACCAGAGCCGGCGCCAGAACCAGAGCCGGCGCCAGAACCAGAGCCGGCGCCAGAACCAACACCAGAACCGACGTCAGAACCGGCGCCACCGGCCGCGGCTGCGTCGCCTGCAGCCGCGGTGTCGACAGGGGTGCTTCTGTCGTCGCGCCCGGCTGAGCCCGGTTGGTCCTGGCCCGTCGCGCCGCCGCCGGTCGGCGCGGCACCCTGGGGGTGCGCGCCGCCGGTCATGACCCGGGCTCGTCGACGATCTCGGCGTCGACCACGTCCTCGTCGCCGGCCGCCGCATCGCCGTCACCGCTGGGCCCGGGGGACGACTGTGAGCGCGACGCCTCCTCGTAGAGCCGCTGCGTGAAGCCGTGACTGGCGCTGACGAGCGTTTCCGTGGCCGTCTTGATGGCCTCGACGTCGGAGCCGCCGAGCGCGTCCTTCAGAGCCTTCAGGCCGTCGTCGACCTTCTGCTTCTCGTCGCCCTGCAGCTTGTCGCCCTGGTCGCGAAGGAGCTTCTCCGTCTGGTAGACGAGGGTGTCGGCGTTGTTGCGGACCTCGGCCTCCTCGCGCCGCCGACGGTCTTCCTCGGCGTGGGACTCGGCGTCGCGGACCATCCGGTTGATGTCGTCCTTGGCCAACGACGACTGGCCGGTGATGGTCATCGACTGCTCCTTGCCGGTCGCGGTGTCCTTGGCGGAGACGTGCACGATGCCGTTGGCGTCGATGTCGAAGGTCACCTCGATCTGCGGCACGCCACGCGGGGCAGGCGGCAGGTCGACGAGCTGGAACTTGCCGAGCGTCTTGTTGTACATCGCCATCTCGCGCTCGCCCTGCAGCACGTGGATCTCGACGGAGGGCTGGCTGTCCTCGGCGGTGGTGAACACCTCGGACCGCTTGGTCGGGATGGTGGTGTTGCGCTCGATCAGGCGGTGCATGACGCCACCCTTGGTCTCGATGCCGAGGCTCAGCGGGGTGACGTCGAGGAGGAGCACGTCCTTGACCTCCCCCTTCAGCACGCCAGCCTGGATCGCCGCGCCGATGGCCACCACCTCGTCGGGGTTGACGCCCTTGTGCGGCTCCTTGCCGGTGAGCGACTGCACCAGCTCCTGGATCGCCGGCATGCGGGTGGAGCCACCGACGAGCACGATGTGGTCGATGTCGGACTTCGACAGCCCGGCGTCGCTGATGGCCTGCTCGAACGGGCCCTTGCAGGCGTCCACCAGGTCGGCGGTCAGCTCGTTGAACTTGGCCCGGGTCAGCTTGACGTCGAGGTGCTTGGGCCCGTCGGACGTGGCCGTGATGAACGGCAGGTTGATCTGCGTCTCCTGGACGGTGGACAGCTCGATCTTCGCCTTCTCCCCCGCCTCCTTCAGCCGCTGCACGGCCATCTTGTCGGCGGAGAGGTCGACGCCTTCGGTGTTCTTGAACTCGGTGACGAGCCAGTCGATCACCCGCTGGTCCCAGTCGTCACCACCGAGATGCGTGTCGCCGTGGGTGGACTTCACCTCGAAGACGCCCTCGCCGATCTCGAGCACCGACACGTCGAAGGTGCCGCCACCGAGGTCGAACACCAGCACCGTCTGGTCGGCGCCCTCCTTGTCGAGGCCGTAGGCCAAGGCGGCTGCGGTGGGCTCGTTGATGATCCGCAGGACTTCGAGACCGGCGATCTGACCGGCCTCTTTGGTGGCGGTCCGCTGGGCGTCGTCGAAGTAGGCCGGCACCGTCACGACAGCCTGCGTCACGGTGTCGCCCAGGTAGGCCTCGGCGTCGCGCTTCAGCTTCTGCAGGATGCGGGCCGAGATCTCCTGCGCCGTGTACTTCTTGCCGTCGATGTCGACCGTCCAGCCGGTCCCCATGTGCCGCTTGACGGACCGCAGCGTCCGGTCCGGGTTGGTGATGGCCTGGCGCTTGGCCACCTCGCCGACGAGGACCTCGCCGGACTTCGAGAAGCCGACCACCGACGGCGTGGTCCGGCCACCCTCGGCGTTGGGGATGACCACCGGCTCCCCGGCTTCGAGCACGCTGACCACGGAATTGGTGGTCCCGAGGTCGATTCCGACCGCCTTGGGCATGGCGTTCGCCTCCAGATCTGACGACATGATCCCCGCCGGCACCCTGCCGGTGGGGCTGACACGCTGCCGCCGCACCGGCACCCCGCCGGTGGGCTGACGAAGGTCAGTATAGCAAAGTTGAGTGCCTTGTTATCAACGTCCCTGAGCAGGCACTTCGCATCCGCGGCGACGCGTGGGACCACTACGCTTGCCGCCGTGCCCGACCTGGTGCTCCTCCGCCACGGCGAGTCCGTCTGGAACGCCGCTAACCGCTTCACCGGCTGGACCGACGTCGACCTGTCGCCGACGGGTGAGGACGAGGCCCGCGCCGCTGGTCGCACCCTGCTCCGCGAGCACGAGGTCGGACTGCTCGACCTGCAGGTGGTCCACACCTCGGTCCTGACCCGGGCGGTGCGCACCGCCAACCTGGCGCTCGGCGCGCTGGGGCGCTCGTGGCTGCCGGTGCGCCGGCACTGGCGGCTCAACGAGCGCCACTACGGCGCGCTGCAAGGCAAGAACAAGAAGGAGACGGCCGACGCATTCGGGATCGAGCAGGTCACGGTGTGGCGCCGCAGCTACGACGTGCCGCCTCCCGCCCTCGAACCCGGCGACGAACGCCACCCGGTCCACGACCGCCGCTACGCCGACCTGGCCCCCAGCGCCCTGCCGGCGACCGAGTGCCTGGCCGACGTGGTGCGCCGCGCGATGCCCTACTTCGAAGACGCAGTCGTCTCCGACCTCCACCGTTTCGGCGGCGTGCTGGTCGTCGCCCACGGCAACTCGATCCGGGCGCTGGTGAAGGCGCTGAAGGGGATCGCCGACGACGCCATCGTCGGGCTCGAGATCCCCACCGGGGTGCCGTGGCTGCTGCGCTTCGACGACCACATGGCGCTCGTCGAGGACCGGTTCCTCGGCGACCCCGACGAGGTCGCAGCCCTCCAGGACGCCGTCCGCCGCCAGGCCGGAGGCTGACGCACCCTCGGGCTGCCGCCCGAGCCACCAGGAGCGGAACCAGCCCAGGAACGGGACGAGCCCGGCGCCAGAAGGCTGCCGGGCTCGTCCCTCCGGGGGGCGGGCTGCACACCAGGACCCGTCCCGTCGGTTTCGGTGCGCCGCCGCCGGCGCAGGTGGCCTACAGGGCGTCGCTCCCGCGCTCGCCGGTCCGGACGCGCACCACGCTCTCGACGGGAACCACCCACACCTTGCCGTCCCCGATCTTTCCGGTGGCGGCGGTGCGGACGATGGCGTCGACCACGGTGTCGACCTGGGTGTCGTCGACCACGATCTCCATACGCAGCTTCGGCACGAAATCGACCTCGTACTCGGCACCCCGGTACACCTCGGTGTGGCCCCGCTGGCGGCCGAAGCCCTGCGCTTCGGTCAGGGTCATGCCCTGCACGCCGAGCGTCTTGAGCGCCTCCTTCACCTCGTCGAGCTTGAATGGCTTCAGCACTGCGACGATCAGCTTCATCGGTCTGCTCCCTCTGCCTTCCGGGCCCTAGTGCCGTTCCCGATCGGGACTCGACGGGGACGCTAGCGGTGGCGACACGTCGCCGACGGCGATACCGGCCATGGCGAAAGCACTGCTGCCCACTCCGACCCGTTCGGCAAACCGTTCCTCGGGGTACAGCTCCTCGTCGTGCAGCGCCAGGTCGCCGAGCTCGAGCCGCTCGTCGGGTTCGCGCAGTCCCCGGACGACAAGCCCGACGATCCACAGCAGCACGATCGTCATCACAGCGGTGAAACAGATAACCCATACGGCGGAGATGAACTGCAACCACAACTGGTGCCATCCGCCGCCGTAGAAGAGCCCGTCAACAGAGAACGACCCCTTGCCGGCGAAGTTCGTTCCGGTCACGCCGTACTCGGTCATGCCTGGGTCGGCGAACAGTCCGACCATCAGGCCACCCAAGAGGCCGGCGATGCCGTGGGTGTAGACCACCCCGAGCGCGTCGTCGACCTTGCTGAACGGCCGGATCCTGGGCAGGTAGTTCCAGGCCACCCATACGACGCTGGACGCGATCAGACCCATCAGGATGGCCCCATAGCCATCGACCCAGCCGGCAGCCGGGGTGATGGTGACCAGACCGACGATCATGCCGTTGACGGCGCCGAGGAACGTCGGCTTCTTCTGCTTCGTGAACCACCAGTCCATCAGGACCCAGGTGAGCAATGCCGACGCGGTGGCCAGGTTGGTGTTGAGCACGGCTGCGGCGGCGTCCACACCCGCGTAGTACGGGTCACCACCGTTGAAGCCGTTCCACCCCAGCCACAGGATGCCGGCACCGACGGCCACCAGCAGCAGGTTGTTCGGCACACCATGCTGGCGGTCCCGGGCGAGACGCGGCCCGATCCGCCAGGCGGCGACGAACCCGGTGACACCAGCCGCCAGGTGGATGACGTAGCCGCCGGAGTAGTCGACCGCACCCAGGTGCGCCCACCAGCCGCCGCCCCACAGGAGGAAGGCGTTGACGGTGTAGACGAACGTGATCCACAGCGGCACGAACAGCATCCACGCCTTGAACTTGAACCGGCCGAGGACGCTGCCCAGGAACAGCAGTGGGGTGATCCCCGCGAAGACGAACTGGAAGTACGCCAGCGTGGACGTGGGGAAGTGGAACGGGATCGTCGTTCCTTCGGGCAGGACCGCTTGGTTCTGTTCACCGAAGTGGCTGACGATCGGGTGGGGGATACCCCACATGTTGTGGAAGAACCCGACGATGCCGGTCCCCCCACCACCGCCGATGGGGTGGCCGAATCCCTGGTTGTAGGCCCACAGGGCCCAGACGATGAGCACGACGCTGAAACCCGCGAAGGACATCAGCATGGTGTTCACCGACCACTTGCGTTGGACGAGCCCGCCGTACAAGACGGCGATCCCGGGAAGGCTCATCAGGCCCACCAAGGTGGCGGCCACGAGTTGCCAAGTGTTGTCGCCGCTGTTCAGCCACGACGGGTATGGGATGGCGTGCACTGCGCCCACGGGCGTTCGCTCCTCTCGGGTGTCTACGACGGGTGGCGGTACGCCGTGCGCGGGCAGACCGTCGTCCCGGGCGGGGCGCTCCCCGTCGCCGACAGCATGCTGGGCAGCCGTTTCGTCGCTGTCACGCGACGGTTACCGCTGTGTGAACAGCCCCGGCCTGAACGCACGCGAAGCCGACGTCCAGCCGCCGTGCCTGGCGGCGACACTGCCCACCGGGGGGCGCGACACTGCCTGGCGCTCTGGCACTGCCCGGCGGCCCAACACTGCCCGACGTCGGCGCTGCCTAGTGGCGGCACTGGCCCACAGGCGGCACGGCGTTGCCCGGCAGCGTGGCGCTGTCCGGCGGCACACCACTGCGTGGCGCTCCGTCGGCTCCATCCCCCGGGAGCTCCAGCGGCCATCGTGGCCGGCATCGCCGGCATCGCCATCGTGCCCGGCGAAGACACCGTTGTCGCCGGCACACCCGGCCGAGGCGCCTGGTGCCGATCAGGGCGCCGCCCGAGCGATGGACCGCCGACCCACCGGGCCCAGGCGGACCCAAGCCTGGGCGGGCGGATCAGTCCTCGGCGGCCGCCTCGCCGACGTCGCCGTCACCGGCTGGAGCGCCGTGGCCACTGGCCGCGCCGGCGCCGACTCCGGCGGCAACGGGTTCGGCCAGCGACTGCTCGACGATCTGGGCGAGATCCATGACCCGGACATCTTCGTCACGCTGGCGGGCCTTGACGGCGTCGTCGAGCATGATGAGGCAGAACGGGCAGGCGGTGGAGACGACGTCCGCACCGGTGGTGAGGGCCTCGTCGGTGCGCTCGAGGTTGACGCGCGTGCCGAGGGTCTCCTCCATCCACATGCGGGCACCGCCGGCGCCGCAGCAGAAGCTCTTCTCCCGGCAGCGGCGCATCTCGATCTGCTTCACCCCGTCGATGGCGTCGAGGACGGCGCGCGGCTCGTCGAACACCCGGTTGTGCCGGCCCAGGTAGCAGGGGTCGTGGTAGGTGACAGAGCTCTCCATCCGACCGGTCGCCAGCTTGCCTGACGACACCAGGTGGCCAAGGAGCTGCGAGTGGTGGATCACCTCGAAGTTGCCGCCGAGGTCGGGGTACTCCCGGCCCAGCGAGTTGAAGCAGTGCGGGCACGAGGCCACGACCTTGCGGGCGCCGACCTCGTTGAGCGTCTCGATGTTGGCCTTGCCCATCTCCTGGTAGAGGTACTCGTTGCCAAGGCGACGGGCCGGGTCACCGGTACAGGTCTCGCGGGGACCGAGGATGGCGAACGTCACCCCCGCTTGGTGCAGCATGCGGGCGGTCGCCTGGGTGGCCTTGCGAGCCCGCTCGTCGAGGGCGCCGGCACAGCCGACCCAGTACAGGTACTCGACATCGTCGGGGATGCGATCGGTGACCACGGGGATCTCGAAGTCGAGGCCTTCGACCCAGTCGAGGCGCTTGGCGCCGCCCAGGCCCCACGGGTCGCCCTGGTTCTCCATGTTGCGGAGCATCAGGCCGGCTTCTGGGGGGAAGCGCGACTCCATCAGCACCTCGTACCGGCGCATCTCCACGATGGTGTCGACGTGCTCGATGTCGACCGGGCACGCCTCGACGCATGCGCCACAGGTCAGGCACGACCACAGCACGTCGGAGTCGATGGTGCCGGGCACCAGGGTCGGCGCCTCGGCCTTGGCCTTGGCCTTGGCCGCCGCCAGCGCGGCAGCCCGGTCGGACCCCTCACCAGAACCGTCGCCGGAGCCCTCGCTGTCGGCGCCGAGGTCGGTGCCGAGCAGGCGTGGCGCCGACGCGAACAGGTTGTCGCGCAGCCCCATGATCACGAGCTTCGGCGACAGGGGCTTGCCGGTGTTCCAGGCGGGGCAGGCCTCCTGACAGCGGCCGCACTCGGTGCAGCTGAAGGTGTCGAGGAGCTGCTTCCACGACAGGTCCTCGATGTGGCCGGCGCCGAACACGGTGTCCTCGTCGACGTTCTCCATGTCCATGTCGGGCGTGTTGTAGAGCGGGCCGAGCGCACGGGGCTGGCGCGAGGCGAGGACGTTCACCGGCGCCATGAAGATGTGGAGGTGCTTGGAGTACGACACGAACACCAGGAAACCCATGATCACGGCGACGTTCAGGATGACGAACACCGTCTCCAGCACCGAGTTCACCCCGGTCCCCAGCGGGTGCAGGAGCACCCCGATCCCGTGCGAGGCGAAGGGCCACCACGAGTGGCCATAGGGGAAATCGTGACCGACGTTGCTCTGGGCGGCTCGGTACATGAGCAGCGTGACGACCACCGCGGCGATCAGCCCGAGGGTGACCCAGGCGGCGTCCAGGTGCGAGCCGTAGAAGCGGGACTGGCGATCCTTGCGCTTCGGCGCGTTCTTCACCCTGATGATCGCGAAGGCGACCAACGCCAGCAGGACCGCGACGGCAAAGAAGTCCTCGAGGAAGCCGAGCGCCCGGCCCCGACCGATGAGCGGCACAGAGAACGTCCGCTGGAAGAGGTCCCCGTACACCTCGATGATGGTGAACAGCAGGAACGTGAAGCCCCAGAACGTGAAGGCGTGGGCGATGCCGGGCCCGGCCTTCTTGAACAGCTTCTTCTGAGCGGCGACGTCCACCACCTCGGCCCGGACCTGGACGAACGGGTTGCGGAAGCGGCGCCGGTCCGGCTGGCCTGCCTGCACCAGGCGTGCCAGGAACCAGAACCGGCGGCCGGCGATGGCGAAACAGATGATGGTGGCAGCGCCCCCAAGGGCGATCCTGATCGGCAACGGTCCTCCTGCAGACGGCGGGTCGGTCCTCTGGGCCCCGTTTGGGACCGACCCCCCTCGGGCGGTGTGACGGTGCAACTGTACGACGAAGTGACGGTACGGCGGTGTGTGACTGTACGGCGGCGTGCGGCTGTACGGCGGTGTGACCAGGGATTTCGCACTCCGCTCCCCCTGACCGGCGCCCCCGGGCGGACCCGGGGGACGGCACGGCTCCAACACGATAGTGTTGGCGGGCGCTGCGGGCGTAGTTCAGAGGCAGAACATCAGCTTCCCAAGCTGAGAACGCGGGTTCGATTCCCGTCGCCCGCTCTCGGTGTCCCTGGTCAGCGGCTTGACCAAATGGTCAGGAAAGACTCGATGGCGCGTTCATCGCGCGTGAGGTCTCCGAGCCGGGGTGACCGTGCCGCCCGGTGGTGAGCATCGGGCACCGCGCCTCGTCAGA
>JAJZLP010000008.1 GCA_021803325.1 Actinomycetes bacterium | reverse complement strand
CCGCACCAACGACATGCCGAGGTCACCTGGGTCGAGCACAACCACCTACCGGATGTGGTGCAAGGTGTGCAACACGACCAGCCAGGTCCGGTCCGGCGACACAAGTCCAGGTCAGCGGTGGGCGAGGTGGTCGCGCATCCCGGCGATCTGCGCCCAGGGGAGGGCCGGTTCGCTGGCGAGCAGCTCTGCCGGGAGGGCTTTGACCGCTTCGCCGATCTCGATGAGGCGGACCCGGACGGCGTCGAACACGAGCCCGTCATGAAGGTCGCCCCGCTGGAGGTGGGAGTGGATGGCGTCGATGGCGGCCACGACGTCTTCGAGGCGTTGACGGTCCCGGCGGCTCAGAGCGGGACCGCCTCGACGAGGACCTCGGCGGCGACGCCCGGCTTGAGACCACCTGCGGGCACCAGGTCGACGCGCGCTCCGAGCAGCACTTCGAGCTCCGCTTGGCAGCGCCCGAGGGTCACCAAGCCCACACCTTCGGGTACGTCGACGAGCAGGTCCACGTCGCTCTCAGGACCCTCCTCGCCGCGGGCGATACTCCCGAACAGTCGGGGGTTGCGCAACCCGTAGCCTGCCAGCACGGCCTGCAGCTCGACACGACGGGCCTGGACCCGCTGGCCGAGCGTTCCGCTGGCCGGCCCGATCGTCGCGGGCTCGCATACGCGCAGGTCGAGCTCCAACCCGGTGGCAGCAACCAGCCGGGCCAGCGTCGGGACCGAAGGCTGGCGGGCACCGGACTCATAGGCGCTCACCACGCTCTGGGTTACCCCGGCCCGACGGCCCAGCTCCGCCTGGGACAAGGCGGCACGGAGCCTGGCGTCCCGCAACAACACGGCAGCGGTGTCCATGACCTAGAGCATAGCGGATCGTAGATGACTATCGCAGCGGTCTCGACGGCGAGGCTGCCCGTGTCGTGAGGTCGGACCGCAGCGACGTCCTCCGGCCGCTCCAGACGTGCCGATGAGCGCTGGGACCAGGCTGGCGGCGACCGTCGTTCTGGCGCGGCATTCTGTACTCATCAGTCGTGTCACCCGCCAGCGATTAGGGACGCTCCCGAGTGGTGGTCAGGATTGACCCTCGCCGGACGGCGCACCGTCAGCATCCCCCCGACCGTCATCGCCGCCATCGCCGGGAACCTCGCCGCCAAGAAGCCCGACGACCTGGTGTTCACCGCCCCCGAAGGCGGCCCGCTGCGCCGCACCCTGTCCGCCAAACGATTCTGGAAACCCGCCCTGCAGCACGCCGGGCTCCCCCCAGCCGGACTCCACACGCTACGCCAGACCGCCGTCTTCATCTGGCTGCAAGCCGGCGCCAGCCTCCGCGAGGCCCAGTCACGGGCCGGCCACAGCTCCGGAGCGCTCACCCTCTCGATCTACTCGCACGTAGCGCCGGAGACCTACACAGCCACCACCGCACGCCTCGACCAGATGGCCCGAGCCGCAGCCGGGTGACAGTTGGGTAGACCTGATGGGGCGGCGACCCGACGGCCGGCGTCATACACCTCGACGGTCGACGCGGTAGCCCGGATGTCGACTTTGTGGCGGACCAGACGGAACGGCACCGAGTGGAATCGGTGGTCGAAGGACACGTGGTAGTCGATGCTCACGGTCGCCTTCTTCCAGCTCGCCAGCTCGTAGCGCCCCGCCGGCAGGGGACGCAGCGCCGGGGCCTCCAGCTCGGCGAACAGCTCCTCCCGGCTGGTCGGCTGGCCCCTGAACGGCCGGGCGTTGACCTTCACCACCTCCGTCGCGATCGCCTCGTTCAGCTCCGCGAGGGAGAAGAACCGCCGGTGCCGGATCGGGGCGAGCACCCAACGCTGCGCGACCTGCACCCCCGCTTCGACCGCGGCCTTGTCCCGGGGCCGGCGCACCCTCGCCGGCAACACCACCGTGTCGTAGTGGGCGGCCAGCTCCGCGTAGGTCGGGTTGATCTCCGGGTCGTACAAGCATGCCTTGGAGACCCCGGCGCTCAGATTGTCGGGCACGGTGACGGTGGCGACACCCCCGAAGTTCTCCCACGCCCCCATGTGCGCGCCCACCCACGAGCCGAGGTCCTGGCCGGGCGTCGCTGTCACGAACAGCTTGCCGGAGCAGCCGAGCACCGCCACGAACACCTCCGCTGTGTGCTCGGCGCCGGTGTCGGGATCGCACCAGGAGGCCCGGTCACCCGAGAAGTCCACGAACATCCGCTCCCCGCCGGCGTAGGACAGGCGCATCACGACATCCTGGGCGCCCAACCACTGTTGGTAGTGCCAGCAGAACTGGCTGTAACCCCACCCGTCGGGATGCGCCTCGCGCCACTCCAGCCACAACAGCCGCCGGGTCACCCCCTTCCTCGACTTCAGCTCCCGGTGCACCTCCCGCCAGTCCGGCACCGGCCGGGCCGCCCCCGGCGACGCCACCGGCGGCGGGAACAGCGCCGCTTCGAGCTCCTCGGCACCGACGCCCTCCGGCAGCGGCCAGCCGAGCCCGGCCGCCTCCGCCCGGCGCAGGTACTCGCCGACCGTCGAAGACCCCGCGCCCACGCTCGCGGCGATCTCCCTGATGGAGCGGCCCTCCGCCCGCAGGCGCAGGACCTCGCTGATCTTCCTCATCGGTAGCCTCTTTCCGGGCACGCGGACCTCCTCGACGTGACGTAGCCGACAGCCCGTCACTGTCGAGGACCGCGTGTCCTCGTTGGTGGACCACCACCACCCCCCAGCCGTCCGGGATCAGCCGGAACCCCTGTCCGCAATCATCCGGAACCGGTGTCCGGGATCATCCGGAATCAGTGTCCGTGATCGACCGGACTACGCACTTCGGCGCATGCCGCCGGCGAACCCGAGGAGCAGCAGCGCCCGGTCGCGGTGGTCGATGAGCCGGTCCCCGAGCTGGGCGACCGCGGCGGCGATCTCTTCGGTGGTGACGGCCCGCTTTTGGTGGGGGGCGACGCCCAGCGCCCGGCGCACCCCGCGCATGGCCTGGCGGACGAGGGGGTCTGCGGCGGGGTTGTCGTAGCCGGCGAGGCCATGGACCTGGCCGATGGCCGCCAGGCGGCGGGTGATGGTGGCCACCGCCGCCGGCGGCCGGTCGTCGTCGGGGAACGCCAGCTCGGCCACATAGCCGGCCACCGTCGCCGGCTCGGCGGGGAGGGGGCCGAGGCCGACGGTCCCGGCACCAGGTGGCGAAATCGGCCCAGTCCGACGCGTAGGCCCGCAGCGTGGCCTGCGAACGGCCTCGGGCCACCGCCCGGCGGATCTTCTCCTCGAGCTGGCCGAGGCGCTGCGCCGACGGGCCCCGGGCCGCTCCAAGGCGGCGAAGGCCAGCACCAGCAGCACGTCGTCGTCGCCGTCGGCGCCGGCCGCCACGACCGCCGTGGACGGGGTCTCGCTGTCCTGCCGGCCACCCCGATCCTGGGTCACGATAAGTGGATTCATCGTGAGCCAGACGACCACACAGCAGTGAGTCGCCCTCGCCCCCCAACACCGCCGGTGGCGGGTTCGACCCTCCACCTGGGCGAACATCCCCGGCGACGCTGCACGGCCAGCAGGCCGCCGAGGGCTGGGACAATAGACGCCTCGGGTATATTCCCTGGTCAGGCTCTTGACAAGGCAAGTCGACTTGCCTGATGATGGGTGAGCTGGGCTGCGTTAAGCGCTCGGAAGTGGTGCCCGGGTTTACCGCCGGAATGACGGGACCCCGGGCACGTGCGCGTCAGGGCTCGACTTCGATGACCTGGCTGCACGGCCCCAGCCGGTCAAGGTAGGCGGCGTTCTCCTCGGCGGCATGCGCTGCGATCGCCCCGGCGGCGGCGTCGGCGAACCACAGAGGGGGCTCGCTGTCGGGGAAGGCGTGGCGGTACTTCAGGCCAGTCGCCGCCACACCTGCCTTCTGGGCCCGGACGATGGTCTGGCGGTCTCGGCGGTCCGCTGCGTGGCGGCTCTCAAGGACGACCTCGTCAACCTTGGCGTCTTGGAGGTCCCAGAGCAGTCGGCGCAGGCACAGTGCTCGGGCCCGTTCTTGTCCCCTCGCCGGTACGGAGCGCCGGATGTAGCCGTAGACGGCCAGCTCGGCGGCGAGCATGCAGTCGAGCATCCGGTAGCGTTGACGGTCCGACTCGTCCCGCCAATGAAAGCGGGACTGGCGCGGAAGCAGCACCTCTTTGGCGGCAGCACTGGCCTTGTCAGGCGTGTCCATGACCACCGCGGCGGCCACGACGTACAGGCCCGCTGCCGTGCGGCGCATCGACTCGTCGACATAGGCGATCAGCGCGCCGACGCCTCAGCAGTGCGTTTCGCCGACTCCGCCTGGTCGATCACGGCCCGTCATCGTAGAAGACGTGCGCGACGTGGTGGTCAATGGCCCTGGCCCGCGAAGTGGCTGCTCCCTCTGGTCAGCTCTCCCGTTCGGGCGGCGGGTAGGCGTCGGCCAGTTCGGAAGCCGCCCCGGCGAGCTGAGCCGCCCGCCCGGAGATGTAGAGACTGTCGTGGTTGCGTAGGGCGACTGACCCGATGCGGCGGGCCATGTCGATGATGTCGAGCAGCGCCCGGAGCGCCAGCAATGCTGGGTCGTTGTCGGGCATCGGGTCCATGACCTGGATCAGACCCCTACGATCGCCGTTGCCGATCGAGCTGCGTAGGCGGCCAAGGGGAACCTTCGCGTACCGGGCAGTATCGGGAAGCCCGGTGCAATTGGCCCCCGCCAGTGGTGCGCCTGGAACCGGGGTCACGAGACGTCGGCCGCTTCCAGCTCAACATAGATGGCGTTGGTCTCGGCGAACGCTGGCGCCTCGAGGACCTGGCGGACCAGCCATCGTCGCCAGCCGCGCGGGTTGGCTTCTATGAGGGCGTCGTCCCACTGATTCGGATCGACCAGAAGCGGTGACCAAGCCCGGACCATCGCGTTGGCCGGGAGCTCCCGGCTCTCGTCGCGCGCCACGAAGGAGACCGCACCCGTATCGAGAACATGCCACCCATCCCAGGGGTGGGGACAGATCCTGCCGACCACCTCGTGGGTGGGAGTCGGTGAGAGCCGTGGGCCGCGTCCAGCCCGCAGCCTCGGACCGGCGGACGACTCGACTTCGACCGCATCTGTGAGCAGAGGCCGCAACCCCGTCTTCCACCTCTGACCGACAGCAAGACGCGGCACCATGCCATCCTCGATCATCCACCGGTCGACTTCGGCCCAGGGCGGACGGGGCGTCGAGCCAACCCGTTGGCTCCGATGGTCGGCGTCAGACGATCTCACTCCAACTGGGGGCGTCGATCACAGAACCATCCTGCCACGCCAGGCGAGCGGCTGGGCATGACGCGCCAAACAGGTCCGTCTATCTGCCCCCAACCCCCGCCCGTCATCACCGACCAGGAGCGAGCCGAACGAGACGGTTAGCGCGCAAGAGGGTTCGCCACCGCCAGTGGTGACCGGTCCGATCCGTCGGCGTCCACTCCTGGCTGCGGTTGACGGCGACAATCGGCGTGGGCACTCCTTACGCCCTACTCCGAGCGCCCGACCGATGGCCAGCCTCAGTGGCTTCCGGCGCCGTGAGCTCCGCCTCGGCGGCGGCGATGGCGTCGAGGACCTCGGCATAACCGCCCTCGCCGCGGCGGACGGCCCGCAGGTAGGACCGGTGCGGCTCGGGCACCGGCAAGGTGGCACGGCCGGGGAGTAGCAGCTCGACGCCTTGCAGGCCCCAGCCGCAGAGCGTGCCGTGCACGGCGACCAGCTCGGGGCGGTTGGTGTGCGCCCGGCTCCCCCCCGTGTCTGGGTTGCACGCACCCAGCTGTAGACAAGCCGGGGATTCGTGGAGACCCACCGGGCGCCGGCACAGTGGATGCAAGCTGTAGCTTGCGTCAGCCGACCATTGGAGCAAGCTATGGCTTGCGTCAGCCGGTTAGTCGGGTAGGCTATGGCTTGCGCTTCTGCTGGATTGACGAAAGGGATAGCTGTCATGCGGAGGTCGGTGCAGGCACGCCAGGCCCGGAGGCTGCTGGACGACAAGTTCGCTGCGGGCACCGTGCAGGCCATCCGGGCACGGCCGCGTTCAGGATGGATCCGGGCTGTGCGCACCGGGCTGGGCATGAGCCAAGACGCGCTCGCCGTCCGCCTCGGCGTCACTCGGGCAGCGGTCAGCGGCCTGGAGAGCGCCGAGCGGACCGGTGGCATCACCCTGGCCAAGCTGTCCCAGGTCGCCGCCGCCCTCGACTGCAGCCTCGTGTATGCCCTGGTCCCCAACAACTCGCTCGAGCAGACCGTCCAGGCGCAGGCGGCCCGTTTGGTCAACGGTCGCCTGGGCTACGTCAACGCCACTATGGCCCTGGAGGACCAAGCGCTTGCCGACGCCGAGCTCGGCCCGATCGCCGCCCGCCAAGCCGAGGAAGCCATCGACCGCGGGACCCTCTGGGCCACCCGGTGACCGGCCCGGCGGAACCACCAGCGAGCTCCGGTCCTGTCGGCGCCGAGCCGGCGGGGGCGACGCCGATCGACGAGGAGGACCTCGACGGGCTGATCGCCGACTTCGTCGCCACCAGGGCCGACCTGAACCGGGTGGAGTTCGAGAACATCGCCGCCGCCCTGCCCGACCTGCTGCGCGCCGCTCGCTCCCGTGGGCCCGCCGGGGTGCTCGACTACGGCTTCCTGCTCGAGGTCCACCGGCGCATGTTCTGCGACGTGTGGACCTGGGCCGGCACTCTGCGCCGGCGGGACACCAACATCGGGGTGGACAAGTCGCTCGTGGCGACCAGCACGATGCAGTGCCTCGACGACGCCCGCTACTGGCACAACGAGAAGCTCTACGACCCCGACGAGCTGGCGGTGCGCCTCCACGCCAGGCTCGTTGCCGTCCACCCATTCCCCAACGGCAACGGCCGGGCCACCAGGCTGATGGCCGATTTGTACCTCACCAGCATCGGCGTGGACAGCTTCAGCTGGGGCTCGGCGGCACTCGAAGCCGAGGGCACCACACGCGAGCAGTACCTCGCCACGCTCGTCGAGGCTCTTCGCAGCGACGACTTCGCGACACTCATCGCCTTCGCCCGCACCTGACGACGACCGCCGGTCCGGCCGTCCTACAGCGGCAACGAAACCGCTGGTAGCGGTCATGCAACTTCTTGTTCATCGCACGTGCAACTTTCGCGAGCAACCGGCCTTCCGGGGTGGGAGCCCCGATCGGTATCCGATCGGATGCGAAGATGGAGGACATACTTCATCCGCCACTCTGCGTGGCAACAAGGGCGTTCCGCTCTCCAGCTGCGGACCGGGCTAACCGAGAAGACCGGACCCGGCGAGTCCCGGGCTTTCCACAGATGCGAGGCGGTCGCTGCTAGCCACCGAACGATCCATCTGCAAACGGTTTTCCAGTGAGCGGACAGGGTTGCCACGCACGCAGATCGACGGTTCACGCAGGGTTCGTTCTGCATCAGGTCCGTGCGCAAGGCCACTTCGGCCGCGCCGAACGCCTGCGCAGAAGTCCGACACCAGCCTCTCAACACGTAGCCACGCATAGTGATGCCTCACACGGCCACTCGTCCGGCCAGACACGCACGCGGAACCGGCGTTCTGCCTCGGGCTGACAGTTTTTGAGCCCGCCAACGACAACCGGTCGGGCACTGACTGTGATGCGTGCCCGTGAGGCCACCACCACCGCCGTTGCTGGGAGCAGACAGCCTCGGTCAGCGCAACGGTCCGTCGCACAGTGCGGCGGTGCGACCAGGAGCACCGCCGGTGGCCACCCCGTAGAACGTGGCGCCGTGACCCGATCGCGACCTACCGCGGGCGAGCAGCCGCCTGGTGGTGACCGTCGCCGATGATCCAGATTTCGCGTACGTGCTCGGGGCGGTTCGGACCGTGCGGTGACAGGCGCTCGGCTGGTGAGCCGGCGCGACGCCGCATGGCTGGCCGACATCCTCGCCGCGATCGACACCATCGCGACTCAGGCAGTCTCCGAATAACTGCCCTACCTCCGTCGAGCCAATATCTTGCGTATCGCTGACGTCGCCTACGAACCCGACCACCCGGCGCCGCGAACCACACCTGCGACCAGCGCGCAGGTATCGAAGGCTTGCAGGTAGCTTCCGGTGGTTCCGGCTGAGAGGCACCGAACAGCACGCGTTCTGGTTACCGACGGTACCCGTGCCGGCTGGTGCAATCCTGTGGGGCCTGGCCGACTGGGCCGTGGTCAGCTCCCCCCGTGGGCCACGTCGAGGACTTCGAAATTCGTCGGTGACTCACCGAAGCCAATCACCTGTCCGAGCACCGCGAGTCGCTTGCCGTCGGCGCTCATGGAAAGCGAGCCGGTCCCATACCAGTCAGCACTATATGGGATTGTGCCCACGAGCTGCAGTGTGTTCATATCGAACACGCCGAGCTTATTCCCCATATCTCTGCTGGCACCATATGTGCGCATAGCCACGTAGCCGATGCCACTCTTACCCGCAATCACAAAGCCTGTCTGCGTGGAGCCGATGCGTCCGGTGTGAAGGAGTGCACCTTGTGAGCTGAACACTTTGACCCACGGAAATATCGTTCCCTTGGCCGCCGCGCCGTACGTGACGAACACGCGGCGACCATTCGGGGCAACTGCCACTCCGCTCGGCCCTGCCGAATCGGCTATTAATTTTCTAACCTTGCCGTCAACGAGATCGATCATGGCAACGTAGCTGTCGCTCGACGGCCCCGGACCACTCTCAGCACCGCTCGCAGCGTAGAGCGTACGCCCATTTGGACTGACGACAAAATAGTCCCACTCCTTGGGGAACACGCGAAGCTTCCTGCTCAACGTTATCGTCGCCGTGTCGATGACGTAAATGGCGTTCGAACCGCTTACATAGAGATGCTTGCCGCCGGGCCCGAGTGGGCCAGTTCCACCGGTCGGTGCACGGTCCCGGTCATGATGGCCGGTGCTGTTGACCGCCACCGACCGATGGAGACTCCAGGATGCCAGGTTCGCCGCTGTCGCTGTGTGAACGCGAGGAGATCGC
>JAJZLP010000284.1:1795-9187 GCA_021803325.1 Actinomycetes bacterium | reverse complement strand
TTCCCCGATATCCCGCCAGATCAGCTCGGTGCGTTCCGGCCGTTCGAGCTTCGAAGGGCGGAGGCAGCGGCGAGTAGGGCGGTGCTCCCGGCGAATGACGTGGTCTTGAACATGACCAGCACGGGTCGAAGCAGTGGTCATCCCCCGGGCGAGGGCGACAGCGCGGTAGCAGGCGGCGGTTGTTGGACAGCGTGGCAAGGGAGGGAAGCGAGGTCTCGGGACACCAGGTCGCGTACGTCGCAGCTGACGAGTCGACCGCTGATCGCCCGTGCTGCCGCGACGTAGGCCGCGTCGTACACGGAGATACCGTGCTCCTCGGCGATGGCGGCGGCGCTCTCGAGTAGCTGCGTATCTGCTCGGACGAGTCCGCCATCGTCGGCCACCGCGGTGACGCGGCTCCGAAGTCGACGTGCCGCAGGTTGGTCCCTCCATGAGCGGACGGCCACGTTGGTCACCTCGTAGAAGGCCAGATCGAGGGTGGCCAAGGGGTCGCTGCCTTCGAGAAGCCGACGGGAATCCCCGTGGTGCTCGTCGTCGGGGTCCTCGCTTGCCAGCAGGATGCTGGCGTCGAGCAACCACAGGTTCAATGTTCTGGCCTGTTCGCCTTGACCAGCTCTGCGACACCGCCCCCGTGGCCCGTGACAGGTCCGTCCATGGTGTCGATCTCGGCCATCCGCTGCGCACGGAGAGCACTCTTGCGTCGCAAGGTCTCTTCGGCCAGTTCGCGGAGGTACCCGCTCCGAGTGGTTCCGCGACGACCTGCCTCGATGTCGACGGCTCGGAGCAGGTCGTCGGGGAGTGACACCATCACTTTCGCCATGCCATGAGTATACCCGGTATTGCCAGTAGGCATCGATGGGCCGGCGACCGATCACTGGGCGGGAGCTGGACAGGCACCCCGCTGCTCCAGATGCGGCCCAGATGCACCGTGCTCACGGGGCTCCACGGGGCTCCACGGGGCTCACGGGGCTCACGGGATGGTGACACAAGGGCCTGCGAGCGTGAGAACGTGGTTCGTATTGTGTGACCCAAGGCCCACCAGATCGACTCGCACGAACCGGTCTCACCCGCGCCTGCACGGAGCGGCTCTCCCAGCGCGCCGGGGGGCAAGGGTTCAGTTGCTGCTGGCGATGCCGAGGAACGTCACGATGGCGCGGTTCAGGCGGACCAGCTCGGTGTCGTCGAGCATCCCGATCCGTCGGCCGAGCTTCGAGCGGTTCACGGTGGTGATCTTGTCGACCATGATGCGGCAGGGTTCGTGCACGCCGGTGGTCTCCGTCGGCTCGATGGCGAGCCGGAACAGGGGGGCGTCGGTCGGGTCGGTGGTGCAGGGGCAGACCGTGACGGAGTCCGTGTCGAAGCGATCGTCCTGCACGATGACCGCTGGGCGGGGCTTGCCCGCGTACCCGGTGCCGCCGGCCACGGTCCAGATGTCGCCGCGGTTCACTCGACGGGCCAGTCCGACACCGAGTCCACGAACGCCTGGTCGTCATCCGCGTGGGTGCTGGCGGACACGGCGCGTGACTGGCGGTGGGCTTCCTCGGCGAAGCCGGGGGCACCGACATCGGGCACCCATATCTGCACGGGTCGGAGCCCCTGGGCGCGTAGGCGGGCCCGGTGTTCCCGAACCCGCTGTCTCGATCCGGTGCCAGCCACCGTAACCTCCTGCGTTACATGTAACGATAGCGGATCGAGGAGCCGGTGAGAAGCCAACGCGTTCCACCGAAGACGGCCGAGCAAGGGGTGGCGCGCCGATCGGGGAGCCGGCACGGAAGCACGGCATCGCCGATGAGGACATCGTGCATGCGGTGCGCCATGGCATGCGTCGGATCGAGCTCGATGACGATCTCAGCATGCTGATCGGGCCAGCCGGTGATGGTGCGTTGCTGGAGGTCGGGGTGCTGGGGCTGGACGGCGAGGACCCTGTGGCCGTCGCCGCCGGCTCACAGCCGAGGGCGCTTCACTCCAGGGTCCGGATCACGAGGGGCCGAGGCTTACTCGCGGATCTCGGTCTGAGGTAGAGGGGTCGTCATGCGACACACCGACCAGCAGATCGAAGAAGCGTCCGAGCGTTTCGAGCGACCCGTCGAAGCGCTCGATCCCGCGGTCACCGAGGTCGCTGTCATCGAGGACCTCCGCGCCGCTGCCGCCGCTGCCGCTGCTGCCGAGGCGGCTCGGGCGGACGAAGCTCGACTTCGCGAGGCCGTCGAGATCGCTCGGGTCCACGGCAGGTCATGGAACGACATCGCCGTGGCGCTCGGCGTCTCCCGGCAGGCCGCCCGCCAGCGCTTTGCTCAGCCGAAGGTACGGGCTGCTGGGTAACGGTGCCCTGGCGGTCGGTCTCGGCTGTTCTCCTCGCGATGCCGCCGAGCATCAACGAAGGCCGACCGGACCGCCAACCAGGACCAAGTGGCGGTTCGCACGCTGTCCCCCGAGGTCCGCCGGATCGTCGTGTCCGAATGGCATACGGCATGCAGCGAGGCCTCCCCCGGTGGCAGCGTGGCGAAGGCCGAAGCATGCTGTCCTGGTCACGTCCGTGCGCAGCGCGCCTGGAGGCGACGAGCGGTCGCAGCGGAGGTGGACGGGAATCGAACCCGCCGGACGGGGATCGCCCGTCCCGCCCGCTTTGAAGGCGGGGGAGCCCACCAGGTGCTCGGACACCTCCGCCGCCGACCATAGTCGGGACCTGCCATCGTCGAGTCGGTCCTGGGCCGGCGAACGGCGCACGGCGAACGGCGAACGGGCCGGCAGGCGGATGCAGGCAGGCGGATGCAGGCAGGCGGATGCAGGTCGGCGGATGCAGATCGGCGGATGCAGGCAGGCGAATGCAGGTCGGCGTCACCGCACGACCAGGGTGGGGCCGGCGTCCGGCACGAACCGGCCGATGACCGGATAGCCCGGCAGCTCCCCAGCCACGAGCAGCCCTCCGGAGGTCTGGGCATCGGCGAGGAGCAGCAGCGTCTGCTGGTCGAGGGTCGACTGGAGGTGGGGGGTCACCCAGTCCAGGTTGCGGCGGGTCCCGCCGGGCACGTAGCCGTCGGCTACGGCCTGTCGAGCACCATCGAGCAACGGCACTGCGGCGGCGTCGATCTCTGCTGTCACTCCGCTGGCTCGGGCCATCTTGAAGAGGTGCCCGAGCAATCCGAACCCGGTGACGTCGGTCGCGGCACGGACCCCAGCGGTATGTGCGGCTTCGGCGGCTGCGCGGTTCAGCGTGCTCATGACGGCGATGGCGTTGTCGATGGGCGCGCCGGTCGCTTTGTGGCGATTGTTGAGCACGCCGGTACCGACCGGCTTGGTGAGGGTGATGGGGTCGCCGGGTCGAGCCGCGTCGTTGCGGAGCAGCCGCTCAGGGTCGGCGATGCCTGTCACGGCCAGGCCGTAGGTGGGCGTGGGATCGACGATGCTGTGGCCTCCGGCCAGGATGCAGCCGGCTTCGTCCGTCGCTGACCGCCCGCCGCGCAGCACGTCGGCGGCGACATCCAGCGGGAGGACGTCAGCCGGCCAGGCCAGGAGGTTGAGCGCGGACACGGGGGTCGCTCCCATGGCGTACACGTCGGACAGGGCGTTGGCCGCAGCGATGCGGCCCCATGCGAAGGGGTCGTCCACCACCGGCGGGAAGAAGTCGGTGGTCGACACGATGGCCAGGCTCGGCCCGATCCGCACGACAGCGGCGTCGTCGCCCCACTCGAGTCCACAGACGAGGTCGGCACCGGGGAGTGCCGTGCCGCCGGGCGGCACCGGGGTGCTCTGCCCATAGGCGGCAGCCAAAAGCGTCTCGAGGTCGAAGGCGGGCAGCTTGCAGGAGCAGCCTCCGCCGCGTGCCAGCTCGGTGAGCCGGGGCGCGGCGTCCGATATGGGCTGGTGCTCGCTCATCGGCTGGCCTCCTCGGTTCCAGGACGGCTCGGAGTTCTGTCGGAACCGGGTTGGATGGGGGTCATGCCGGATGTGGATTGAGCGGGGGTCACGCCGGAGCCGGGTTGGGCTCCGGCTCCGCGGTTGCTCAGCTGAAACCCGTCGGTTGGCACCGCACCCCCGCCACCCCCGGCACCGCCACCCCCGTCACCCCCGGCACCGCCACCCCCGCCACCCCCGTCACCCCCGTCGCCCCCACCCCCGGTACTCCCGGCACCGCCATCACAACCCGGGAGGAGCGGGCCGGCGATGCGAACGTCCCCGCGTCGGCGGGTGACCCCGGCGAGGTCGAGGTGGGCAAGCAGCGGCAGGGCATACCGGCGGCTCGTGCCGAGCGCCTGGCGTATGTCGGAGACGGTCACGCCGCCGGGCTGCTGCTGCAGCAAGGACGCGACCTCCACAGCAGCCCGGTCGATGGCACTTCGGGAGAACCAGCAGTCACCGCAGCGGACGATGTACCCGCCGTCCACCAGCGCCCGCAGCGTTGCCGGGTCGACACCTGCCTGGCGGGGATCGGGGGGTGAGAACGGCGCGCCATGGAGCGCCAGCAAGAACGGGTGCTCCTCGAGCGCAGCGCCGGGTGATGCACGCTCCAGGCGGGCGCGTCCGCGTGCGATCACCACGCCGGGCATGGTGGCGAGTACCGCTCGACGACGGTCGTCGGTGCCGGCGAGGTCCAGGCCGACGGCGCCGGAGGCCTGCAGATCCTGCTGCAGGTCGCGGTACGTGGCCTGCAGGACGTCGGGATCGACGGCCCACGACCCTACGTCGGGCCGGCGCCGATGGCCGGTGAGGCGTTCGAGAAGGTCGACGTCGACCCAGCCCCGCTCGCGCACGACACGCGCCACGGATCGATCGGGGCGAGCCGCAGCGGCGGGCAGGACCGGCGCGACGTCGAGGATCTCCCCGCCCCCGACCGTCTCGGAGCGTCCCAGCTCGCGGAGCACATAGCGGTCCCCGGGCAGCAACGGCAGTGGCTCGGGGAGGTGGAGGCGGATCGCACCCGCGGTCCCAGGCTCGATGCGGGATGCGCCCAGGATGCGGATGGCCACTGGCAGGGACGCAGATCCTGTGTGCATCCGGAACGCCCCGCGCCGCTCTACCGGATGTCCGAGCGTGTCGAGGACCTGGAGCATGGCGTCGACGACGGTCGTGGGCTCCCACTGGCCCGGTTGCACCAGGGCCTGCCCTCGAGCGAGGGCGGTGCGCGGTACCCCGGCGAGGTTGACGGCGACTCGCTGCCCTGGTGGCGTGGTCGAGCGCGGGTGCCCGTGGGTCTGCAAGCTGCGCACGCGGACCCGACGGAGGTCGCTCGCGTGGCGCTGTGCCGGCACGACCTGGAGCTCGTCGTCGATCGACAGGGTGCCACCGGTGAGGGTGCCGGTGACCACGGTTCCTGCTCCGGCGATGGCGAAGGCCCGGTCGATCCACAGGCGGGGTCGACCCCGGTCTTCGGCAGTGGGGGTGTGGGCCAGGATGTCGTCGAGCGCGCCGGCGATGGCAGAGACTCCGTACCCGCCAACCCCGGTCCTGCCGGCCCGGTAGCCGCCAACTCCGGTCCCGCCAGTCCCGGAGCTGCAAACTCCGGAGCCCGAAACTCCGGACCTGCGAGCCCCGTCCTCGGTGGCGACGGAGTCGGCGACGACGTCGACGGGGACGACCGGAGCGCCAGCCAGAAAGGTCCGAGCCGTGCGCTCGGCAACTTCGCGGTGCCGGTCGGCCAGCACCTCGGCGTCCACGGCCGCTGCCTTGGTGAGGGCTACCAGGCCGTGCCCGACGCCGAGGAGCTCCAGGATCCGCAAGTGCTCCTCTGACTGCGGTTTCCACCCCTCCGTGGCAGCCACCACGAACAGGCATGCGTCGACCATGCCGACGCCGGCCAGCGCGTTCTTGATGAACCGGACGTGGCCGGGGACGTCGACGAACGCCACCTCGCGCCCCGAGGGCAAGTCGGTCCACGCGAACCCGAGGTCGATGGTGAGCCCGCGGGCCTGTTCCTCGGCAAAGCGGTCCGGCTCCATGCCGGTGAGGGCCCGGACGAGCGTGGACTTGCCGTGGTCCACGTGCCCGGCAGTGGCGACGACGTGCACGGCGAGGTCAGGTGCCCGACCCTGCACGGGTGAGCGCTCGGGCGATCACGGCGTCGTCGGCCGGGTCCACGGTGCGCAAGTCGCACACCGTGGCGCCAGCTCGCACGGTGGCCAGCACCGGGGGATCGTGGCGTCGCAGCGCTGCGCTGTGGTCGCCCGGCAGCGACACGCCGGCCGAAGGGATCTCCACGCCGGGAAGGGCCCCGCCACCCACGACCGAGCGACACGGCACCACGCTCGCTCGTGTCGTCGCCTCCGAGGCATCTGCGGTCTCCACATTGGCTGCGAATCCCGACACGTCTGCGGTCTCCACGGCGGCTGCGGAGCCCGACAGCCTTGTGATCCCCACGGCGGCAGCGGTCTCCGCCTTCGCTGCGGGGCCCAACCTGGCAGCACAGCCTGACACGGCCGCCACCACCTGCTCGGCGCGTGCTTGGAGGACGTGCTCGTCCACCGTCGCCATGCGCCACAGTGGGATCGCCGTTCCGTCGCCACGGGCGTATGCCAGCAGGACCTGTTGCAGTGCCCCGAGGACCATGGCGCCGGGTCGGAGCGCCCGGGCCAGCGGATGGCGGGCACAGGCCGTCACCATGTCGGCCCGCCCGGCGAGGACGCCTGCCTGCGGGCCGCCCAGCAGCTTGTCGCCGGAGAAGGTCACGAGCGCGGCACCCTGGCGTAGCGTCTGGCGTGCGGCGGGCTCGCCGGCAAGCCACGATGGCGGGCCACCGGTCAGCCAGGGCGTACGGGCGTCGAGCAGCCCGGAGCCGATGTCGGCGATCACGGGGGCTCCGAGGCGGGCGAGCTCGGCGACAGGTACCGAGGCGGTGAAGCCGACGACTCGGTAGTTGGACTGGTGGACTTTCAAGATGAGGGGTGTCGGCCCATCGTCCGCGTCGATCGCCGCCGCGTAGTCCGACAGGCGGGTCCTGTTGGTCGTGCCGACCTCGACCAGGCGCGCCCCGGACGACGCAAGTACTTCGGGAATGCGGAACCCGCCGCCGATCTCGACCAGCTCGCCGCGGCTGACGATCACGGAACGACCGGAGGCCAGGGCACTCAGCGCCAGGAGGACGGCAGCGGCGCCGTTGTTCACGACCGTGGCGTCCTCGGCGCCGGTGACTGCTCTGAGGAGTCCTGCTGCCACGGCAGACCGGGAACCCCGGCGCCCCGTCGCGAGGTCGAGCTCCACGTTGACCGCCTGGACGCTCTGCTGCCAGGCGAGCGGGGCGCGCCCGAGGTTCGTGTGCAGGAGCACACCGGTGGCATTGATCACAGGCTGCAGCAGCCGGCGCCGCGCCTGCTCGGCGAGCGCTCGCGCTGACGCTGGGTCCGATGCGGCGATCGCCTGGCGGGCCACGTCCACCAACAGCGGGTGGGGCAGGCCGAC
>JAJZLP010000284.1:0-1695 GCA_021803325.1 Actinomycetes bacterium | reverse complement strand
CGGCACGGCGCTACGACGTGCTGTACCGGGCTCCGCACGCGACGGACTGGCAGGTCCTGCCGATCGACACGGCCATGGACATGGTGGCGGAACGGGTCGTTCGCACCCGGCGCGCAACGTGGTCGTGGGAGGAGGAGGGCCGGCGGGTCCGCCGCACCATGGGCATCGCCAGCCTGGGCGGCGCCACGCTCGACAACGAAGAGAACTACCTGATGAAGAAGCTCTTCACGGCGCTTGGCGCTGTCCAGATCGAGAACCAGGCGCGGATATGACACTCCGCCACCGTCCCCGGTCTGGGGACCTCGTTCGGTAGGGGAGGCGCCACCACTTTTCAGCAGGACCTGCAGAACGCCGACTGCATCGTCATCCAGGGCTCGAACATGGCGGAGTGCCATCCTGTCGGCTTCCAATGGGTCATGGAGGCCAAGGCACGCGGTGCGACCGTGATCCACGTCGACCCCCGGTACACCAGGACCAGCGCCATGGCCGACGTGCACGTGCCGTTGCGCGCCGGCAGCGACATCGTCTTCCTCGGCGCCCTGGTCAACTATGTCATCGAGCATGACAAGGTGTTCCGTGACTACGTCGTGGCCTACACCAACGGCCCGACGATCATCACCGACGAGTTCGCCGACACCGAGGACCTGGACGGGATCTTCTCGGGGTTCGACGAGCAGTCGCGCCAGTACGACGACCGGACGTGGCGGTACGAGGGGGCTGAGGTCCACGTCGCCACGGCCGTGCGCGACCAGGGTCCGGGGGCCCGGGGCGACCCGGACCGGACCGGACACGCGGACCGGCCCGGAGAAGGCGAGACGTCCGGACCAGGGGGCACCGACAGCGAAGCGGGGGGGCCGCAGCGAGACGACACGATGCAGCATCCGCGGTGCGTCTTGCAGATCCTCCGCCGGCACTTCTCCCGCTACACCGCCGAGATGGTGGAGGAGGTGTGCGGAGTGCCGCAGGAGCTGTTCCGGCGGGTGGCCGAGGCGGTCACCGCCAATTCGGGGCGCGAGCGCACCACCGCCTTCTGCTACGCGGTGGGGTGGACCCAGCACACCGTCGGCGTCCAGTACATCCGGACTGCCGCCATCTTGCAGCTGCTCCTCGGCAACATCGGCCGTCCTGGTGGCGGGATCCTCGCCCTGCGCGGCCACGCGAGCATTCAGGGGTCGACCGATATCCCGACGCTCTACAACCTGCTGCCGGGCTACATCCCGATGCCGAACGCGCAGCGGCACCACGATCTCGACTCGTTCGTGGAGGCGGAGCGGATCGATGCGGGCTATTGGGCGAACATGCGCTCCTACCTCGTCAGCCTGCTGAAGGCGTGGTGGGGGCCGGCAGCGACGGCCGACAACGACTTCTGCTTCGACTACCTGCCTCGGGTGACCGGCGACCACAGCACCTACCCCACCGTCGAGGCGCAGATCGACGGCAGGTGCAAGGGTTATTTCATCTTCGGGGAGAACCCGTCGGTCGGGTCCGCCAACGCGAAGATGCAGCGCCTCGGCATGGCGAACCTCGACTGGCTGGTGGTTCGGGACTTCTCGCTGATCGAGAGCGCCACGTGGTGGAGAGACGGCCCCGAGATCGAGACCGGGGAGATGCGGACCGAAGATATCGGCACCGAGGTCTTCTTCTTCCCGGCCGCGGCCCACACGGAGAAGAACGGGAGCTTCACCAATACCCAGC
>JAJZLP010000315.1 GCA_021803325.1 Actinomycetes bacterium | reverse complement strand
AGATGGTGGCCGCCGCCTTCCGCTCGATCTTCGCCCAGAGCGACCCCGACAAGCTCGCCGCCCGCTACGACGAGGTCACCGACGCCCTCGCCCCCCGGCTCCCGAAGGCCGCCGAGCTCCTGCGCGATGCCAAGGCCGACGTCCTCGCGTTCAGCGCCTTCCCCCAGGCCCACTGGCGCAAGACCTGGTCCAACAACCCCCTCGAGCGCCTGAACAAGGAGATCAAGCGCAGGAGCCGTGTCGTGGGCATCTTCCCGAACGACACCGCCGCGATCCGCTTGATCGGCGCCGTGCTCGCTGACCAACACGACGAGTGGGCGGTCGCCCGTCGTTACCTCTCCGAAGGGTCCATGGCGCGCTGCATGTCTCGCGCGAGATTGCCGACGGTCAGCTCGAGATCACGGGCTGAAGCACACCGAGGGTCATGCACGGATTCCCACCACGTGGCGGGGCTCTATCTCCAGCACCGCCAGACCAGGTAACCGCAACATCTTCTCTGACAGACCGATACCGTCCATCACTGCCAGGGGCCTCCTCGTGCTGCCGTCAGACAGCAGTCACGATGTCGGGGCCCCTGGCCCTCGTGGTGGACCTCCGATCAGCTCACCGCCTCGCCCGCCCCCCACTCATTCCGGGAGAGCCGGTGATCCTCCTCATCGTGCTCTCGGTCCACTCGGTCATCCTCGGACTGGCACTCGGCGCCCAGAGCGCGCTCACGGGCGCGGTGATCGTGTTCCTGGCGATCGTGGCCCACAAAGGTGCTGCCGGGTTCGCTCTCGGCGTCGGTTACCAGCGCGCCGGCCTCACCCACCGCCACGCATTGCCACAGCTCACGTTCTTCTCCGCCATGACCCCGACCGGTATCGTGGTCGGTGCGGGCATGGGCGCGGCGTTGACCGGCCGGCCAGACGCGCTCTTCGAGGCGATCTTCGATTCCCTCGGGGCGGGGACGTTCGTCTACATCGCCGCGCTCGACATCATCAAGACCGAATTCGACAGCCCGAGGTACCACGGAGAGAAGTGGACGGCGGCCGCGTCGGGGTTCGCCATCGTGGCGATCCTGGCAATCTGGATCTGAGCGGCAGCGGATACAACGGGCCGCTCCTCGCTCGCAGCGCAGGAGCGCGGCGGCCTTCGGAAGGGCTCCCTATGCCTCTGAGGGAATGCCGATGCCGAGTTCGGCGAGCAAGCCGCGGACCCGGCGATCGATGTCGTCGACGATGCGCTCGACGGTCGGGCGGTCCTGGTCGGCGGGGTCGTCAACCGTCCAATCGAGGTACCTCTTGCCGGGGAAGACGGGGCAGGTCTCACCGCACCCCATGGTCACCACCACGTCGGCTCCCTCGGCGATGTCGTAGGTGAGCAGGGTGGGCGCCTCGCCATCGGTCGACAGGCCCCGCTCGGCGAGCACGGCGGCCACCTCTGGGTTGACCGAGGTGCCAGGCTCGGAGCCGGCTGAGCGCACCGAGACCCTGCCCGCCGCGTAGTGCTCGGCGAGCACCTTGGCGGCGACGGAGCGGCCCGAGTTGTGGACGCAGGCGAACAGGACGACGGGGACGCGTTCGGTCGGGTCGACGGGCTCGGCCAGCGGCTGGTCAGGTTCGGTCACGGGTTGGTCTCCTTGGTCGGGGTAGAGATGTCGGCGAGCCCACAGGGACACGTAGACCAGCGCGACGAGGGCGGGGACTTCGATGAGCGGTCCGACCACGCCGGCGAGGGCCTGGCCGGAGGTGATGCCGAAGGTGCCGATGGCGACGGCGATGGCTAGCTCGAAATTGTTGCCCGCCGCGGTGAATGCCAGGGTCGCGGTTCGTCTGTAGGGCAGACGGAGCGACCGGCCGAGGGCGAAGGAGCCGGTCCACATGACCGCGAAGTAGGCGATCAACGGCAGGGCGATGCGGGCGACGTCGAGGGGGTGGCGAGTGATGGCGTCGCCCTGGAATGCGAAGAGCAGCACGATCGTAAACAACAGGCCGTAGAGGGCGATCGGTCCGATACGGGGCAAGAACCGCTGCTCGTACCAGGCTCGCCCCCGGCGGCGCTCGCCGAGGGTACGGGTCAAATAGCCGAGGACGAGCGGGACGCCGAGGAAGATGAGCACGCTGCGGGCGATCGACCAGATCGACACGTGCACCGACGTCGTCGATAGCCCCAGCCAGCCGGGCAACACCTTCAGATAGAAGTACCCGAGGCCGGCGTAGGCGACGATCTGGAAGAGCGAGTTGACGGCGACGAGCACCGCGGCAGCGGTGTCGTCCCCGCAGGCGAGGTCATTCCAGATAAGGACCATGGCGATGCAACGGGCCAGACCCACCAGGATCAGCCCAGTGCGGTAGGCGGGCAGGTCGGGGAGGAACAGCCACGCCAGGGCGAACATGACCGCCGGTCCGACCAGCCAGTTGAGCACCAAGGAGGGCACGAGCAGGCGGCGGTCGGCGGCGACCCGGTCGATCTCGCCGTAGCGAACCTTGGCCAGCACCGGGTACATCATCACGAGCAGCCCGATGGCGATGGGCAGGCTGGTGCCCGCCACCTGCACGTGGTCGAGGGTCTGGTTGAGGCCCGGGGCGAGCCGACCGAGCCCGATCCCGAGCGCCATCGCGACGGCGATCCACACCGGCAGGAACCGGTCGAGGACCGACAGGCGACTGGTGACGGGGGCCTCTTCGGGGGCCTTCCGGGTTGGCGGGGTGCGGGTCGGGGTCGTGCTCATTGCTCGTCGGCGCGTTCCCTGCCCGATGGCCTCAACG
Organism: Actinomycetes bacterium; assembly: GCA_021803325.1. Lineage (GTDB taxonomy): Bacteria > Actinomycetota > Acidimicrobiia > Acidimicrobiales > UBA8190 > JAJZYI01. Next base: position 6,516 of record JAJZLP010000315.1, on the reverse strand, counting down.
AGCAGCAGGCGGGAGCCGTCGTGGTCGGCCAGGATACGGGTGGGCTCGGTGGGGGCAATCCGGTTCCCCTGCTGGTCTTGATGAGATCGACGGCTGTCGATGAACACTATCGTGGCTGATATCGATCGTTGTCAATAGGATATGGCGGTGGTGGCCGACACGAGCGAGACGACAGCTGGGGGTAGTGCCGGAGCGGCGACCTGCACGCCGTCGTTGACGGCAGCGCCGCTCGGCGAGGCCGAAGCGGTCGCGTTGGCGCGCGTGCTGTCCGCCTTGGCAGACCCGGTCCGCCTTCGCCTTGTCTCGATCGTCTCCGCCGCGGGCGAGGTCTGCTCGTGCGACCTCGAAGGGCCTCTCGCCCGCAGCCAGCCGACGGTGAGCCACCACACCAAGGTGCTGGCCGAGGCCGGGATCCTGGTGGGAGAGAAGCGGGGACGGTGGACCTGGTGGCGGCTCTCCCCGGGCTGTCTCGCCGACCTCCGGCAGGCACTCGGGGGGTGACTGGCATGCAACCCAAGTCTTGCGGCTCCGGCCTTTGCTGGGCGGACGCCGGTAGGATGCAGTCGAGATGACCGTGTCTACTGACATGCAGCGGGTCGTGCCCGAGGTGTGCTGTGACCCCGTCCAGGTGCAGGTGCCGGCCGGGAGCAGGTCCGAGGTCGACGACGAGACGCTCGCGGCGATGACGAAGGCGCTCGGGCATCCCACCCGGGTTCGGATCCTGCGTCTTTTGGCCGAGCGCAGGTCGTGCGTGACGGGAGACCTCGTCGCCGAGCTCCCGCTCGCGCAGTCGACGATCTCGGAGCACCTGCGGATCCTGCGCGAGGCCGGCCTGGTGCAGGGTGAGATCGAAGGGCCGCGCACCTCCTACTGCGTGAACCGGAGGGCCCTCGCTTCGCTGCAGCGGGCCGTCTCCTCCCTCTGAGCTCAGGCTGCTTCGGCGGGTCCGAGCACGGCGATCAGCACTGGAGGTGGTGCGACAGCCTGCCACTCGGATAGACTGATCGTGAATCGACGATAAGCGATGCTCCGAGGAGGATTCTTGATGGCCAAGGTAGAGGTGTTCGATCCGCCGATGTGCTGTTCGACGGGCGTGTGCGGTCCGAGCGTCGACCCGGCGCTGGCCGCGTTCGCGGCCGATCTCACTTGGCTGGCAGACCAGGGAGTGGAGGTCGAGCGCCACACGTTGTCCCAGGAGCCCCAGGCCTTCGCCGAGCGGGACCTCATCCGTGAGCTGCTCGCCGAGCGCGGCGACGACGCGTTACCCGCGGTGCTCGTCGACGGGGCGCTGCGGTCGTCTGGGCACTACCCGTCACGCCAGGAGCTCTCGTCGTGGACGCTCGGTGCCGCGCCCTTGGGTGCGCTCGGCGCGGTGACCGCCGAACTGGTGGCGATCGGCGCGGCGATCGGCGCCAACTGCGAGCCCTGTTTCAAGTACCACTACAACGAGGCGCGCCGGCTGGGTGTCGGGTCCGAGACCATGGTGGCCGCGGTGCGGGTGGCCCAGACGGTGAAGGACACCCCGGCGCGTTCGATGTCGGACCTCGCCGCCAAGCTCCTCGGCGCCGAAGTGACCATGGCCCAGCCTGCCGCTGCGGGGCCGAGCGCTTCGACGACTCCCGTCCCTGTCGCCGGCGGCGGCTGCTGCGACGGGGAGGCAACCGGCCCCGAGGCGCCAGCAGCAGAGGCCGCCACGGCCGCGACGTCGGCGTGCTGTGGTGGCGAAGCGTCGGAAGCGCAGGTGATGCTCGTCACCACGGCCTCGGGGGTTTCGGGCTCGTCGGGTTGCTGTGGCTGACACGGCCACGCTCGGGGGGCTGCTCGCGGCCCCGCCTCGGTTCCTTTTCTTCACCGGCAAGGGCGGCGTGGGCAAGACGTCGGTGGCTTCGGCCACGGCGATCGCGTTGGCTGACCGGGGCCGGAGGGTGCTGCTCGTCTCGACCGACCCGGCCTCGAACCTCGACGAGGTGCTCGGCGTGCCGCTCTCCGCAGCGCCGCGGGCGGTACCGAGCGTGGCCGGCCTCGAGGCCTCGAACCTCGACCCGTTGGCCGCCGCCGCCGCCTACCGCGAGCGCGTCGTCGGCCCCTATCGCGGGGTGCTTCCCGACTCGGCGGTAGCGAGCATCGAGGAGCAGCTGTCGGGGGCGTGCACGGTGGAGATCGCCGCGTTCGACGAGTTCACCGCCCTGCTCGCCGACCCGGCCGCAACGGCGTCCTACGACCACGTGGTTTTCGACACCGCCCCGACCGGGCACACGCTGCGCCTCTTGGCGCTGCCCGGGGCGTGGAGCACTTTCATCGACACCAACACTCTCGGCACGTCGTGCATCGGGCCGCTGTCGGGTCTCGCCGCCGCGCACGACCGCTACCGCGCTGCGGTCGCCTCCCTGGCCGACACCGCCCGCACCGTGTTGGTCCTGGTGTCGCGCCCCGACCGGCTCGCCCTCGACGAGGCGGCCCGGGCGGCGGCCGAGCTGGCCGCCTTGGGTGTCACCAACCAGCGGCTGGTCCTCAACGGGGTGTTCCGAGCCGCCGACTCCGGCGACGCACTGGCCGTGGCGCTGGCGTCCCGGGCGGCGGAGGCCCTCGCCGCGCTGCCCGCCGGGCTCGCCGGGCTCGAGCGAGACGAGGTGCCGCTCGTGGCGTGGACGCCGGTCGGCATCGCCGGCCTGCGTGCGCTGACGGCCGGCGTCGCGCCGACCGAGGCGGCAGAGCCGCCGATCCCCGTGGCGGGCACCGCCGCGCTGATTGAGCTGGTCGGCGAGCTGGCCGGGCGCGGCCGGGGCCTGGTGCTCACCATGGGCAAGGGCGGTGCCGGCAAGACCACGCTCGCCGCGGCGATCGCCACTGAGCTCGCCGCCGGGGGCCATGCCGTCGAGCTCACGACCACCGACCCGGCCGCCCATCTCGACGCCGTGCTCGATGCCGGGGACGCAGCAGGCTCGGGGAGCCTTCGGGTCAGCCGCATCGATCCCGAGCGCGAGACCGCCGACTATGTCGCCGAGGTGCTGGCCGATGCCGGCGGCCTCGACGCCCCGGCTCGGGCCGTCCTCGAAGAAGACCTCCGTTCCCCCTGCACCGCCGAGATCGCCGTGTTCCGGGCCTTCGCCCGAACCGTGGCCGAGGCCGCGGAGCGCTTCGTCGTGCTCGACACCGCCCCCACCGGCCACACGCTGCTGCTCTTGGATGCGGCCCGCGCCTATCACCGTGAGGTCGGCCGCCAGGGCGGCACCGTGCCGCCCGAGGTCGACGCGCTGCTGGACCGGCTCACCGACGCGTCCTTCACGTCGGTGCTCGTCGTCACCCTCCCCGAGGCCACCCCCATCCACGAGGCCGCCGCCCTGCAGGCCGACCTGCGCCGGGCCGGTATCGAGCCTGCTGCATGGGTGGTCAACCAGAGCCTTGCCGCCGCCGATGTCACCGACCCTGTGCTGGTCGCCCGGGCGCGAGCCGAGACCCACTACCTGCACGAGGTCGCCACCCGACACGCGTCGCGTGTGGCACTCGTGCGCATGCTCGCCGACCCGCCGACCGGCCCGCAAGGGTTGGCCCGCCTCCTCGCCTCGCCAGCCGGCGCCGGGACGTGAGGCGAGCCGCCTCACGTCCGCGCTGTCGTGCCCAGGTCCCGGCCCAGCACGGATCGCTGTGCACTACCGAAGAAGGAGGCCCATCATGGCTAAGGTCGTCATCCACTTGTTCCACGGCGACGAGGACTCGCTCACCGCAGGCTCGCACGTCGCCGAGCGGGTCCGCCAGGTCGCCGGCGACCAGGGCGTCGACCTCGAGGTCTTCTGCTTCGGGCCGGCCCAGGGCGCTCTCAGCGACGCCTCCGGCGATGCGACTCGCAGCGAGTACAACCGCCAGATCGACGACCTCGTGGCAGCCGGGGTCCCTGTCGGTGCCTGCCTGAACGCGGCGCGAGCAGCAGGAGCCGAGCAGGCGCTCCAAGGCCGTGGCATCAACCTCCAGTTCGCCAGGGACGCCTTCGTGCGCTTCGCGCTCGAAGGCGCCACCGTGGTCAACTTCTGATCCGATGACCACCGAGGGTGCCACCAGCACCGAACGCGACCGCTGGTACGTGCCGGCCTGGCTCGACGTGCCCGGCCTGCCGGCCTTCGAGGTGATCGACACCCGTTCGGCACAAGGCCGCCTCGACCGGCGCCCGAAGACCGTGACTGTCGCCGACCTCGTGCTGTTCCACGGGCACGCTTGTGACGGTCTGCTGCGTGGGGTGTGGGCCATGCGGGCGCTCGCTGACGTCGCGTTCGGGACCGCGCCGTTCGACCGCAGCGATCTCATGGTCGTGTCGAAGAACTCGCCGTGCCTCGGCGACGTCGCCGCCTACCTCACCGGCGGGCGAGCGCGCTTCGGCACCCACCGCCTCGACGACAGCCTCGGCGTCGGCTTCCAGATCGAGGTGCTGTCGACCGGTGCCGCGTGGGAGGTGCGAGAAGAGCCAGGGTTCTTCCCCGCCCACATCGCCGCCTGGGAGGCCGCCCTCCTCGCCGACGACCTCGACGCGGCGGACAAGGCCGAGCTGCTCGCCGTCCACGAAGCCGCCCAGTGGGACTGGGTGCGCGAAGCGCTGCTGCCGAGCGCCCCGGCCGAGTACTACCGGGTCGCCCGCCTCGACGGCCTCGACCGCCTGGAGCTGCCGCCGGCGCTGCTCCAGGCACGGCGCACCGACACCGTCAACCGGGGTGTCGGGGTGCCCGTCGAGGCGATGAGCCCCTACGACCCGGACCTCGACGCCCCCGGCCCACACCCGAGGGTGACCGACCCGTGGGTCGAGCGCTACGCCGCCGGCCCGACCGGAGCCGACCCCACCGGCCGCGCCTGACCCGGCGACGGCATGGCACAGCCGTCGCCGAACCGGCCGCGTCTGACACGACGACAAACGTGGCGCGCCCGTCGCTGAGGTCGATGGGGCAGTTGGTGCGGCCGGCGAAGGTCGCAGGCGTCGCCTGCACGGCGAGAGAGGGTCGGCCCGCAGCCAGCCCGCTGGTCCTGGTGACCCACGAATCGTGGCTTGCGGCGCTGATCAGGTGCGCTCGGCAACGGTTGCGCTTTGCCGCGCGTCTGATGGCCTCGCTCAGCTTGCTGGCGCCTGTCCCGCAGCGGGTGCTGGTTGCACTGCGATCACCTGGCCGTGCACGTCGCAGGTGGCGGCCAGAGTGTTGTAGACGGTGCCGTACTTGCGCAGGTTCAGATGCACGAGGTCGACGCGCCGCGGGGATTCGCCGGTGGTGATCCGCAGCTCGTAGGAGACCTCCACGAACTTCGGTGGGGTGTCCTGGCGTCGGGCGACGACGTCGACCTCGGCGCGGTCGTAGCGGAAGTCGAGCAGGGACCCGGCACGTTTCAGGTTCTTGAGCAGGCAGGCCGCGAACGCCGCGGCGAGCAGCTCGGCGGGACCGGGGAGCCCCGACGGCCCGGCAGCCCAGCTGGTGTCGAAGGCGATCGTCTCCTGCGCGACGTCGGCTGTGGCGCGCCCTGGTGTGGTGGTCCGGGCCTGGACCCGGTACATAGTCGGTGGGCGGCTGGTCACTGTTCCCAGTGTCTGCTCAGGGTGAGCGGGGCTACCAGTGCCGAAAGCCCGCTCTCGGCTGAGCGACGAGGGACGATCGGCCCTGGCGGGCTGCGGGCAACCAGCGCAAGGCTGGAAATCAATGGAAGTGAACACCGATCGACGACGGACGAACTCGACGCTTCACCCGGGTCAGCGCCTGGTGGGCGGACGAGGCAACGGTCACCTTCCTGGTGGGGGGCATCGTCTAGCCCCAATACCGTTCAGTTAAGGGTCCGGCGGTGTAGCCTCTCGCTGTGGCCCGTACCGGTTGGAGGAAGCCAGCGTCGGACCGCCGGCTCTCCGACCTTGTCTCCGTGGGGGTGGTGACCCGGACGTTCCCACCAACGCTGGTCGACGAGGTGGTGGCGTCCTGTCAACGGACCGAGCAGCGCAACCGCTCGCTGCCGGCCCGGACCATGGCCTACTTCTCGATCGGCATGGCCTTGTACGCCGAAGGTTCCTATGAGGACGTCTTGGGGCTCATGTGCGACGGTCTCGCCTGGACCACGGACGAGGAGCCGCTCGTCCTGCCGTCGAAGTCGGCCATCTTCCAGGCCCGTGCCCGCCTCGGCGCGGAACCGGTGAAGGCGTTGTTCGAGCAGGTGGCCATTCCCTTGGCCACAGATGGCCATCCCGAAGCGTTCCTCTCCGGTCGACGGCTGGTGGCCATCGACGGCACCTGCCTGGACGTAGCCGACACCGAGGAGAACGCCGCCCACTTCGGACGACCTGGGGTCAACAAGGGCGAACAGTCGGCCTTCCCTCAGGCCCGGGTGGTGGCGGTGGCCGAATGCGGCTCCCACGCCATCTTCGACGCCGTCGTCGGTCCCTACACGAGGTCAGACCCAGATATTGCAGCCGGGTAGCGGATCACTGATTTGAGCGCTCCGGAGACCGGCCGAACGGCCGATCTGTGCACCTGTGTTCTCGAGAAGACCGGTGGCGAC
>JAJZLP010000332.1 GCA_021803325.1 Actinomycetes bacterium | reverse complement strand
GCGACCAGACCGACCAGCAGCAGGCCGGCGACCAGGGTGAACGGCGACCAGTCCTGGCCCGCGGCCGCGGACGCTCCGGCCGGGTCGAGCCCGGCGGCGATGCCGGCGGCAGCGATGCCGGCGGCGGCGAGAACCGTGGCCAACCGCCGGCCGGAGGAACCTGCCCCCGAACCGGGGGTGTCACGGCCAGAGCGTGCCCCACCTCCGGCGGCGCCTGACCTCCCGGCAGCGCCCGAGTGTCTGGGATCGCCCGAGTGTCTGGGATCGCCCGAGTGTCTGGGATCGCCCGACATCCCGGCAGCGCCGGCGTCCGGACCGGTTACCAGCCCCGTGCGACCCATTCGTCGAGATGCGGCCGCTCCTCGCCGACCGTGGTGTCCGCCCCGTGCCCGGGCAGGACGATGGTGGCGTCGTCGAACGAGGCGAAGATCCGACGGTCGATGGACTCGATGATCTGGGTGAAGTCCCCGCCGGGGAACGTGGTTGCCCCCGGCCCGCCTGGGAAGAGGGTGTCGCCGCTGAACAGCAACGGTGTTCCCTCCACCGCGAAGCAGATCGACCCCGGGGTGTGGCCCGGCGTGGCGATGGTGCGGAGGCGGAGCCGGCCAACGGCCAGCACCTCGTCGTCCTCCAGGACCTGGTCGTAGGCCGGCAGCATGTCGGCATCGGCCGCGGTCACCGCGACGTCGAGCCCCGCGTCGCGCACCGCCGGGACGGCTTGGATGTGGTCCCAGTGGCCGTGGGTCTCGACCACCCGACGCACGCCCAACGAACGGCAGAGGTCGAGCAGCAGCTCGTGCTCGTTGGCGGCGTCGATGAGCACGGCGTCACCGGTCTGGCGGCATCGCACGACGTGAACGTTGTTGTCCACCGGGCCGACCACCACGCGGTGGACCTCCACGATGGCATCTTCGTAGTGCGCCATGGCCTCCATCATGCCCGGCGCAAAGGCCTCCGGGCGCACGAGCACACCGGTCGGCGGTCCCGACCAGCCGCCGCCCATTGGGCGAACGGACGAGCGCACCTGCCGGCGCGCCTCGTGTCCGGGGGCCTCGTGTCCGGGGGCCTCGTGTCCGGGGGCTTCGTGCCCGGGGCTTCCTGGCTCGGGTCGCACCGGCCGAGCAGCTCGCGGTTCGAAGAGGTGAGAAAAGTCTCATGGCCCGTTCATCGTGCGGTCACAGCTGCTGCCGATACTTCCAGAGGAGACGACCCGGAGGATGACCGATGACCGCATCGACTCGTGTGCTGGCCGCCCTTGCCTCGGGCGGTGTCCTGGCCGGCGGAGCGACGGCCCTGGCCCACGCCCCGAGCACAGCTGTGCCGGCGGCCTTGGTGGCCAGTGCCGCCACCCCGTCGAGCAGCGGGGGGGCAGCACTCTCCGGGGCGGCACAGGTGGCGCACCAGGTCGACGCCGAGGCAGCGCAGCTGCAGGCGGCTGTAGCGGCCGCTCGGGCTCACCTGCAGCAGCAGCTCCAGCAGGTCGCGTCGGCATCGTCGGCCCAGCAGGCACAGGAGCAAGCGTCCATCGACACCGAGCGCCAGCAGCTGGCCAGTGAGGCGTCGGCCCTGGCAGCCGAGCGCCAGCAGCTCGCGGGGGAGGCGGCAACCCTGCAGCAGCAGGCGGCGCAGATCGGTGCCCAGCAGCAGGTCGCACCGCCGACGCACGCGACGACCGGAGCATCGAGCGCCGGCCACGGTTCCGACGATGGGTCCGGCGGCGATGGGTCCGGCGGTGACTGATGGCGCCTTCCGTCCAGCATGGCACCGACCGGTGACCGGCCCGGGCTCCGCACCCGAACGAGGGTCGGGCGCTTCGGAGCGGGGTGTGCCTGAACCGCTGCCCGACACCCTCATGGCCTCACAGCGGCAGGTGGCGGCGGCGCGTGATGCTGCGGCGCGATCGGTGGCCCGAGCTCGCGCTCGCCGCCGTCTGGTCCCGCCGCTCGCGGTCGGTTCCGCCGTCCTGATCGGGGCGGGAGCCGCCGGAGCCTGGGTCGATGCCGGCATGACGTCGGCGAGCACGGCCACGTCCGTCGTGTCGGCTGCTCCGGCGCCGGGATCGGCACGGGGGGCGACGGCGGGGACCGGCGCCGACGAAGCGGCCTCGGCCGCTGCCGATCTGGCCCGTGCGCGCCAGGAACTGGCCCAGTCGGAGACCGCCATCGCGGCACTGGGCACCCTCAGGGCGCCGAGCGGCCCGGCGCCGGCAGCGGGGAGCGCGGCCGGAAGTGCGGCGCCTGCTGCCGGCGCGCCGGTGGCGTCCGTGCCGCCGCTGGCGCCCCTGCCGTCGGTGCAGCTGCCAGCGCCGGCTGTGCATGCCACCACGGGGGCCTCCCATGTCGTCCCCTGACCTGCTCGAGGGATGCACGTCGGGGACCGCCCGGCACATGGCCACCGACGTCACCATCCGCCTGGTCGGGCGTGACGACGCGCGGGCACTGTCGGTCGTGGCCGCCGCCCTGCAGGAGTTCGGCGACGTCGAGGCTGCCTGCACCCGCTTCGATCCGGCCAGCCCCCTGATGCGCGCCAACGCCAACCCGTTCGGGTGGTGCGCAGTGCCGAAGCGGTGCTTCGATGCCGTGTCGGAGGCGCACCGCGCCTATCAGGAGACAGGTGGTCGCTTCGATCCGCGGGTCCTCGGCGATCTCGTCGCCATGGGGTACCGGGCCACACTGCCGTTCTCAGGTGGCCCGGTGGTGGCCGAGGAAGCGGTCGTCCGGCGCCGGCTGGCGTTACCTCCGTGGCGCCCGCAGTTCCGGGTGCGGGCAGGGACGTTCGCTGTCCGCCTGGGCGGCCTGCCCATCGACCTTGGTGGCATCGGCAAGGGACTGGCCGTCCGGTGGGCGGCGGACCTGCTCGCTGCGGCGGGTGCGGACGTGCTGATCGAGGCGGGTGGCGACTGCATGGCACGGGGACATGCGCCGGGCGGGGGGCCGTGGCACGTCGGCGTGGAGGACCCGGCGGGGGACGTGACCCCCGTGGCGGTGCTCGGCCTGTCGGACCTGGCGGCGACCACGTCGTCGACGCGGGTGCGGCATTGGACGGCAGCAGGACGGTCGGTCCACCACCTCGTCGACCCGCGGACCGGGCTTCCTGGGGGGCGCGGGATGCGCTCGGTCACCGTCGTCGGCCCGGACCCGGCCATGGCCGAGGTCTGGAGCAAGACGCTTTTCCTCGCAGGACGCCATGCGGTCGCCACCGAGGCGGAGCAGCACGGGATTGCCGCGTGCTGGGTCGCCGACGACGGTGTCGCATCGTTCAGCACGGCCATCGAGCCCTACGTCCTGTGGCGTCGCTCGTGACGCGAGCACCGGCCGGTGGGGCCCGATCCGACAGCAGACCGGCAAGCCCCCCGGTCGCCAGCCGCGTCGGAGCGCCGGTCGGTGACCGGTCGACGGTGGGCAGCGCCGTGACGGGCACCGCCGCCGGAAGCCGAGTGCCGGCAGTCGGCGCCCTGGTCGTGGTGGTGCTCACCGTCCCCGCTGGGTTCCTGCTGGTGCGCCTGGCGCTCCCGGTCGTCCACGGTCGGTCGTTCCTGTGGATCGCCGGGCGGGCGCTCGGGCTTGCTGCGTACACCGCCATGGTGTTTCTCGTCGTCCTCGGCACCTGGATGCGTCACCCGGCCCGGCGCCGGTGGCCCGGCCCCCATCCCGAGACGCAGCTCCGGCTGCATGCCACGCTCGGCATGGCCACAGTGGTGCTGCTGGCCGGGCACATCGGCACGTTGGCCGCTGACCGGTATGCCGGCGTCGGTTGGAGGGGTGCGGTGCTTCCTGGTGTGGCGTCCTACCGGCCCTGGGCGGTGGCCGCAGGGGTGGTGGCGGCCTACGGCGTCGTCGCGGTCGTCGCGACCGCTGCCCTGGGGGGACGGCTGGTCGGGCGGCATTGGCTCACGGTCCATCGCGTCACCGTTCCCGTCTTCGCGTTGGTGTGGTTCCACGCCGTGCTAGCCGGGACCGACGCGCCGCGCCTGCGGGTCGTGTACGCGCTGTCGGGTGCGCTGGTCGTGGGCGTCGCCCTTTCCCGCGTGGTGGCACGCCCGGCGGTCGGCGGGGGCGGGAGCAGCGGGTCGCTGCGACGGTGGAGGAGGCAGTGATCGGGCCCGGACACGGCGATGGTGCACCGGCGCTGCGGCTGGTGCCAGGGGGGCGTTCCGGTCCCGGAGAGGGGACCAGTCCACAACGCTTGTGCTCCGGAAGCCGACCCGAGCCGAGCACATCGTCGGCTGGTCCGGTCTCCACCCAGCTGGCGTTGGCTGGTACCAGGTCACCGTCGCTGGCGACGCTGGGCGCGCCGTGGGGTCGCCTGCTGGCCGGGCCGGCGCCGCACCACGGTGCCGAAGACCTGCAGGCACACGAGCAGCGGCTGGGGCCGATGCGCCTGCCGGCGAGCCGGGACGAGCTGATGGAGGTGGTTGCCGCTGTCGGTGTGGTCGGGCGTGGCGGCGGGGAGTTCCCGCTGTCATCGAAGCTCCGCACGGCGGCTGCAGCCGCCGGGGTCGCCGCCGTTCCCCTGGTGGTCGTCAACGGCTCGGAGGGCGAGCCCGCCAGTCGAAAGGACCGCACCCTCCTGGAGCACCGGCCTCACCTGGTCCTCGACGGCGCCGAGGTGGCCGCTGCGGCTGCCGGGGCGCCCGATGTCGTCGTGTACGTGCATGCCGGGCGGCCGGCTGTGGTCACCGCCCTGCGCCGAGCGCTCGACGAGCGCGCCGCCATCCGGCGGCCGGGGCCGCAGGTGCAGCTGGTGGAGGCGCCGGACCGGTACGTTGCCGGCGAGTCGAGCGCGGTGGTCGCCGTCCTCGAAGGGCGGGGTCCGCTGCCGTCGCGACGGCAGGTCCCGGTGGCGGCTGCAGGTGTGGGTGGCCGTCCCACGGTGGTCTCCAACGTCGAGTCACTCGCGCACCTCGCTCTCGCGGTTCGCTTCGGGGCGGACTGGTTCGCCGAGGCCGGCACGGCGGGGGCTCCCGGATCGACCCTGCTGACACTGGCCGGTGGTGTGGCGGTCCCGGGACTGGTGGTGGAGGTTGTCGGCCGGGCGACCTTCGGCGAGGTGCTGGACGGGCATGGCGGGTGGGACCGGCCGCCGAGCGCGGTGCTGGTCGGTGGGTACGAGGGCCGGTGGGTGGACGGCGCTGCCCTGTGGCCAGCGCCGGTTGACCGGCCGGCGCTGCGAGCGGCGGGGATGGCGCTCGGCTGCGGCCTCGTCGCGCCGCTGCCTCCGGGGACGTGTGGGCTGGCGGTCACCGCCCGACTGGTGCGCTACCTGGCAGGCGAGAGCGCCGGCCAGTGCGGGCCATGTGTGTACGGCCTGCCAGCTCTCGCTGATGCGTTCGGCGCGGTCGCCGCAGGCCGCGCAGGTCGCGGCGAGCTCCGTCGCCTGGCGCGCGCCGCGGTGTCGGCGCGGGGCAGCGGCGACTGCGGACATCCCGACGGTGTCGCCGACCTGATCGAGACCGCACTGCACGTGCTGGCCGACGACGTGCATGCCCACATCCGCCGGGGGACCTGCGGGGGCCGGTCCGGCGGGTGGTTCCCGATCCCGGGGGACGGCGGCAGCGGCGCGGGCGGCGGCGGTGCCGGGCGGCACGGGGGCAGCAGCCGGTGACGGCCGCTCCGCTGGGTGCGCGGCTCGTCGTCGACGCCGCCCGGTGCGACGGGCACGGGATCTGCGTGCTCCGGTGCCCGGAGCTTGTGTCGTTGGACCGGTTCGGGTTTGCCGCGGTCGACGGAGCGGTGATCGCGGCGGCAGCGGTGTTGCGCCGGGCGCGGCGAGCGGTGGCAGCCTGCCCGGAGGGTGCCCTCGCGATCGTCGAAGCGGGCCGCACAGCGGGTTCGTCCAGTGGCGCGGCAGCCGACACGCGACCGGGATGGGCCAACGGGGATGGGCGGGCCGTGGGCGTCTCGCCGCTGCGGATGATCCACGGTGCAGAATCGTGACCATGAACGGTCGCGTCCGCCGAGCAGCGTCGTCGGGGGGATCGGGCGGAGGCGCGTCGGCGAGCGGGACCGGGCGATGGGCGGGATGGACGGGATGGGCCGCCGTGGTGGCGGTCTGCGCCCTCGGCGCTGCTGGCGCCGCATACGCCGTGAGCGGCGCTCGGCCCGTCGCCCTGCCGGCGGCTGCTGACGTGGGCGAGGTGCCGGTGCTGCCGGTGACGGGCGCGTCGGGTGGCGTCGGCGGGGTGACGGTGGTCGAGCCCCGCCACGCGGTGGACGTCTTCGATTCGCCGGACGGCTCAAGGCCCGGTGGTGCCGAGCCCGAGCACGCCGAAGGTGGTGGTTCGGCGCCGTCGGCGGCCGGGGCGCCAGGAACGGGCGGGTCGTCCGCAGTGCCGGCCGGTGAGGCCGAGGGCAGCGGCTCCGGAACGAATTCGTCGGCGGATCGGACGGAAACCGGTGGGACGGGCTCGGGCTCGACGGGCTCAGGCGGGTCGGGGACGGGCGGAACGTCGTCGCTGGGGGCGGCGGCTCCGGTGGCTTCCGGCTCGACGGCACCGGACCAGACTGAGCCCGCCGCTGCTCCCACGACCTCTGCGCCGACGAGCGCTGAGCCTGCCTCCACGGTCCCCACGACCACGACCACGACCACGGTGCCGGTGCCGACGACCACGACTCCGACCAGCTCGGGCGGCGGCGGTGACCACAGCGGCAGCGGTGACCACAGGAGCGCCGGTTGACGACGGGGCCGCCAGACCCGGCGGCCGTTCCCGAGCGGCACGGTGGCGGCGAGAGCCCCGGCGATGCTGGCGGCTCCGGTGCCGACACCTGGGCCTGGGCACCGTCGCCGACGGGTTCGCCGTTCCAGCCGCACCGGGACCTGCTCCCGGACCGGCATCCGAGCCCGGAGCCGTCGTCGCCGGAGGGAGGCTCGGGCCGTAGCCGGCGCCGCCGGAGGGCAAGCACGGCGGTGCGGCTCGCGGGGTTCCACGCCCTCGTCCTCGTGACGGTGCTGGGCGTGGTGGTCGCGGCGCTCGTCCACCAGTTCACTGCCAGCTACCAGTCGGTCGCAGCACAAGGCCTGGCGGGGGAGCTGCGCGCCTACGTCGCTGCGGTCGACCGGGCGCAGCCCGGGACGAACCTGGTGGCGGCATCGGTCGCCTACCTGCAAGTCCGGTCGCTTCCCGCCGGGACCTCGCTGGTGGTGGCTCTCCCCGGGCCCCGGGTGCTCGCGACCCCCGGTGCCACCGCTCTGCGCCGAGATGCCCAGGTGCAGCGGTGGCTGTCGTCGCCCCCACCGACGAGCCTGGTGCGAAGCGTCACGGTCGGCGCCGCGCCCGAGGAGCTCCTCGTCGCCCCGATCCGGGTGGGAGCGGCCACCGTGGGGACGTTCGTGGCGGCGACCGACCTGTCGGCGCAGCAGGCACAGGGGCAGCGGGTGCGGCTGCTCTCGCTGGCCGAGGGCATGGTGGCACTCGTCGCCGGTGTCCTCAGCTCGTACCTGCTGCTGCGCCGGCTGCTGCGGACCGTGGGCCGGATCACCACGACGGCCGAGGAGATCGGGCGCGGCGAGCTCGACCGGCGGCTTGGCGACGAGGGGCCCGACGACGAGGTGGGCCAGCTCGCCGTGACCTTCGACCACATGCTCGACCGGCTGGACGGCGCCATGTCGGCGCAGCGCCGGCTGTTGTCGGACGTCTCGCACCAGCTGCGCACCCCGCTCACGGTTGCACGGGGCCATCTCGAGGTGCTCCGGCGCACCGGCGGCCTGGCCGACGAGGTGGCCGCCGGCGAGACGGTGGACCTGGTCGTCGATGAGCTGGACCACATGCGGGCCCTGGTGGAGCACCTGCTCCTGCTGGGCCGGGCCATGGAACCCGACTTCCTCGCCACCGAGCCCGTCGACCTGCGCTCCTTCCTCGGCGACCTGCATGCCGCGGCGGAGGTCCTCGGGCCACGCCAGTGGCAACTGGCCCCGGTCCCCGACGTGGTGCTCCGCGCCGATGCGGCCAAGCTGCGCGGGGCCTTGCTGAACCTGGCGGAGAACGCCGTGCACGCGACGGCACCGGGTGACATCGTGGCGTTCGTGGCAACCGTGGAGGTGCGCACGGGCTGGCTGTCGCTGGCGGTCGAGGATTCGGGGCCGGGCATCCCCCCGGCGCGGCGGCAGGAGGCGCTGGCGCGCTTCGCCCGCCCGGGGGCGAGCGACGAGGGCGGCAGCGGGCTCGGGCTCGCCATCGTCAAAGCAGTGGCCGAGGCGCACGGTGGTGAGGTCCGCATCGAGGGCTCGCCTTTGGGTGGTGCCCGCGTGGTCATGGCGCTCCCCGCCGAGCTGATGGCCGATCCGGCGGGCTCGGGAGCCTGACGGTGCACGTGCTCGTCGTCGAGGACGACCAGCGGATCACCAGCTTTTTGGCCAAGGGCCTGCAGGCCGAGGGGTACGTGGCGACGGTGGCGGGCAGCGCGGCGGAGGCGGCTGCCTTCGTCGACGGGTGGCATGGCCAGCTCGACCTGGTGCTGCTCGACCTGGGCCTGCCGGACGGGTCGGGGGAGGACGTGCTGCGTCACCTCAGGCAGCGCGACGCGCAGCTGCCGGTCATCATCCTGACCGCCCGGGGCGAGGTGGGAGACAAGGTCCGTGGGCTGGACCTCGGGGCCAACGACTACATGACCAAGCCGTTCAGCTTCGAGGAACTGCTGGCCCGTATTCGCGCCGCCATGCGCTCCAGCGCCCAGCCGACCGCAACGGAGCTGGTCGTCGGCGACCTCCGGCTCGATCTGCTGTCCAAGGTGGCATGGCGCGGGGGTCGGCGGATCGAGCTTGCCCAGCGAGAGTGGGCCCTGCTGGAGCTCTTCATGCGCAACCCGACCCACGTGCTGTCGCGTTCGCGCATCTTGAACCAGGTGTGGGATCTCGGGTTCGACCCGGGGAGCAACGTGGTCGACGTGTACGTCGGCTACCTGCGCCGCAAGATCAACCGGCCTGGTCTCGAACCGCTCATCCAGACCGTGCGCGGCGCCGGCTACCGGCTGCTCGCGCCTTGATCGGCCCGCGCCGCGCCCCCCGGACCCTGCCGGCAGAAGGCGCCGAACCCGGCTGTGCTCGGGGCCAGTGCTGTCCCGGGTCGGCGCCAGTGCCCCCCTTCAACTGGAGTGGGTTTTTGGAACGGTGCCAGGCACGGATAGAAGCCACTCTGATCGAAGGGGGGCCAGTGCTGTCCCGGCTCGGGGCCAGTGCTGTCCCGGCTCGGCGCCAGTGCTGTCCCGGCTCGGTGCCAGTGCTGTCCCGGCTCGGCGCCAGTGCTGTCCCGGCTCGGCGCCAGTGCTGTCCCGGCTCGGTGCCAGTGCTGTCCCGGCTCGGCGCCAGTGCTGGTGAAGGCCGGCAGGGCCCAGGACCAGATGTAGGCACTTGACCCG
>JAJZLP010000303.1 GCA_021803325.1 Actinomycetes bacterium | reverse complement strand
GGTTCGACAGCGGCAGCGGCGACCTCGCTGCCGGCGGTGGGTCATGCCACCGACCTGAAGGTCGAACCGGTGATCGGGTCCGGTCCCCAGCCGGCGCCGTCGTCGCTCGTGACGCGGGACCTGGTGGTGGGTACCGGCGCGGCGGCCACGGCCAGCAGCACCGTCGAGGTGCAGTACGTGGGCGCGAGCTACGCGACCGGCGCCGACTTCGACTCGAGCTGGTCGCGCGGCCAGCCGGCCACGTTCTCGCTGGCTCAGGTGGTGCCGGGTTTCGCCCAGGGGATCGTGGGCATGCACGTGGGGGGCCGCCGCGAGATCGTCATCCCGCCGGCGCTCGGCTACGGCTCCTCCGGTAGCCCGGCGGCGCCCGGCAGCCCGCAGGCAGTCGGTCCCAACGAGACGATCGTCTTCGTGGTGGACCTGCTGGCCGTCAAGTAGGCCGCAGTCCGGTCGGTCTCAGGTCAGAGCGACGAAAAGGAAGGGCGTCGGGAGGACGGACCAGTTGGCGGCGAAACTCCTGCTCTTTTCGGATCTCCACCTCGACAGACCGTTCCGCTGGGCGTCTGCCGAGGGGCGCCGCACGCGACGGCGCAATCTCCGCGACACCCTCAGCCGGATCGTCGACCTCGCGGGCGAGCTGGAGGTCGATGCCCTTTGCTGCGGCGGCGACCTCTACGAGCACGAGCACTTCGTGCCCGACACCGGTGACTTCCTTCGTGGCGCGTTCGAAGCGCTGTATCCGATCCCCGTTCTGCTGGCTCCAGGGAACCACGACTGGTACGGACCAGCGAGCCTCTACCACCACGTCGAATGGTCGCCGAACGTCGTCGTCTTCAGCGATGCCCACTTCTCCCCCGTCGAGCTCGTCGACGGGCTCACCGTGTGGGGCGCCGGTCACCAGGCTCCGGCCGGAACGAGGGGACCCTTCGGCGGCTTCCACGTCGACCGGGGCGGGGCGAACCTCGCCATGTTCCACGGTTCGGAGATGAGCGGGTTCACGGCAGCTGCAGAGCAAGACCCGACCAAGGTGGCACATGCCCCGTTTCGCGTCGAGGAGGTCCCTGCTGCGGGCTTCGATCACGCCCTGCTTGGCCACTACCACCGCCCCCATGCCGGCGAGCACCACACCTATCCGGGGAATCCGGACCCGCTCGAGTTCGGAGAGGACGGCCAGCGCGGCGCAGTTCTGGTTACCGTGGGCGACGGTTCGGTCTCGCGGGAGTGGTTCACGGTGTCCTGCTCCGACGTCGGTGACGTGGCGGTCGACCTGAGTGGCGTCAGCTACGTAGACGAAGCGCGTCAGCGCGTCAGCGCGGCCCTCGCCGCACACCGCGGGTTCGTCAGGCTCACCCTCCACGGTGAAGTCGGTGAGCACGTCGACGTCCAGAGCGCGGAGCTCTCGCTCGAGGCGGTCGCCCCCCAGCTCGAGGAGCTCGTTGTCCGGGTCGGCGCGATCACCGTCGCCTATGACCTCGACGCGATCGCCGCCGAACGGAGCGTCCGCGGCCAGTTCGTTCGCAGTGTCGAAGAGTCCGCCGACCTGGATGAGGAACAGCGGCGTCGGGTGATCATCACCGGCCTGCGGGCACTGGCCGGCCGCAACGACCTGGC
The DNA here is from genome assembly GCA_021803325.1 of Actinomycetes bacterium. Lineage (GTDB taxonomy): Bacteria > Actinomycetota > Acidimicrobiia > Acidimicrobiales > UBA8190 > JAJZYI01. Next base: position 7,782 of record JAJZLP010000303.1, on the reverse strand, counting down.
GGTGCGCTGATGCAGATCGAGTCCGTAACGGCGCACGCCTTCGGTCCCCTCGGCGGGGAGCGACTCGAACTTGCGTCGGGAATGACCGTGGTCACCGGCGACAACGAGTCGGCGAAATCGACCTGGCATGCCGCGATCTACGCGGCCCTCTGTGGCCGCGCCCGTCGGGCGGGTCGTCCTACGAGGGAGGATCAGGCGTTCATTGACCTCCACAAGCCGTGGGACGGGGACGCCTGGGAAGTGTCGATGGTCCTGCGCCTCGATGACGGCCGCCGGGTCGAGATTCGCCAGGACCTCGCGACGCGTGTGGCGACGCTCATCGACCTGGCCATGGGCCGAGAAGTTCCGGCTGGTGACATCACCAGGGACGGCTGTCCCGACGGATCGGTGTGGCTCGGCCTCGACCGGCGGTCCTTCCTCGCTACAGCGTGTATTTCACAGGCAGAGGTGCTCGCCGTTCGAGACGAGCCCGGCCATCTCCAGACGGTCCTCCAGCGAGCAGCGGCCACCGCCGGCGCCGACGCGACCGCGGCGGAAGCGCTGTCGGCTATCGATCGCTTTCGGAAGGAGAGCGTCGGGCCAGACGACGCCCGCTCCAACCGACCCCTGCGGCGCGCCTCCGTGACCGAACGAGAAGCCAGGGGCCAGCTGGATACTGCCCGGGCTGCCCACGCGCAATACACGCAGCTGTTGGAGCGTGTCGACCGCCTGAGAAGGAATGCCGCGGCAGCGAGCCTTGAGCTCCGCCTGCACGAGGCAGCGGCGGCCCGCGAGCTGGCGAGCGATACGGCAGCACGCGCCGAGCGCGCTCGCGCGCTCAGCGCCGAGCTCGGCCGCGACAGGCCGGCAACGGCTGCGGACGACGCCGCTGCAGAGCGAGTTGCTCAAGCCCTCGAAGCCTGGCGTCGCCGGCCGACCCTGGCCCCACTGGACGGACCGACGAGCGCAGAGCTCAAGCAGCGTATCGATGCCCTGCCCGCGGTCCCCGCCGGTGACACGGAGGTTGCCCTGGCGGTCGAAGAGGCCTGGGATCGCTTCGACGGACTACGGCGCAGCCACGACGCCCACATGGGCCAGGAACCACCCACACCCCCATCGGGGCTCCCGGAGGCGGCCCCGGACGAGCTCGTCGCCTTAGCCCAGCTCCTCGAGCAAGTGCCGGTGAGTGTGGTACAAGCCGAGCGGGAACTGGCGCGGGCGACAGACGAGCTGGGCCGGTTGCGTGACGCCCACCGCCGCTCGACCGCGATCATCGCCGTCGGTGTGGCCGTCGCAGTCCTGGGCGCTGCCCTAGGAGCGGTCGGGCCCAAGGTGTTGGCGGCGCTGGCGTTGGTCGGGTTCGTCCTCGTCGGCGTCGGAACGTCCCGTCGCCGCACGAAGGCTGTGGAAGCCGCCAGTGGCGAACGTGACCGGATCGCCGTCCATGTGGAGGCGGCGCGCCACCAAGCGGGCGATGTCGAGGAGGGGCGAAGGCGGGCGTCCGAGCGATGCGCCACGCTGGAGCTGCCGGCTGACCCACAGGCGCTGCGCTCGGTGGCCAGCCACATCGCGAGGCGTGACACCTACCACGACCAGCACCGACAATGGGAGGAGCGCGGGGGGAAGCTGACCGCCGATGTCTCGTCAGCCGCGCATGCGCTGGCCGACGCCCTCGTCGCTCGCGGCGCCGACGTGGACGGGGACCCAGTCGAAGCGCTGGCAGCGTACCGCCGAAGCTGTGCGGAGCGGGCAAGGATCACCTCCGAAGCGTCCCAGCGCCGCATCCTCGAAATGCAGCTGGAGCGCCGGGTCAACGAGGAGTCCGCAGCTGCTGTTCGGGCCGCCGAGGCGGGGGACGTCGAGGCGGCGCTGCGTGACGTGGCGGCGCTGGTCGCTCTCCAGACCACCGGCCCGGCCGAAGAAGTCGCAGCCCGGCTGCAGGACTGGCAGGTCGAGCGTCGCCGCCGGATGCAGGAGCTCGACGTGATCCAACGCCGCTGGTCCGAGCTCGACCAGTTGATCGGCGACTGCAGTGTGGAGGAGCTGCTGGCTGCAGCGACCGCAGCACAGGCCCACGCGAGCGCCCTGGCCGAGGGCCTCGACGGGGCCCGGATCGACGCCTTGGCCGCCAGCGAGCCGGCCGGCGCCGTCGTCCGGCTGCGCCAGGAGGCACAGGCGGCCAGCGAGGCGGCAGCCCTGGCAACCGGCGAGCTGTCGAGCCTGGAACAAGCTGTTCCTGAGGTGGCAGCCGCCGAAGAGGCCGTCGGAGATGCCGTCGAAGCGCTGGCCTGGCTCCGCTCGCTGGACCAGACCCTCGACATCACCAGGCGCTTCCTCGCCGACGCCCAGGAGCGCACGCAACGCGACCTGGCCCCGGTCCTGACGCAGACGCTCAAGCAGTGGCTGCCGACGGTGACAGGCGATCGCTATCACGACGCCATCGTCGATCTCGACACGCTGGAGGTTCAGGTCTGTGGACCCAGCCGGCGTTGGCGGAAGGCAGCCCTGCTGTCGCACGGGACGGCCGAGCAGATCTACCTCCTCCTTCGCGCCGCGCTGGTGCAGCACCTCACAGTGGGACACGAACGGTGCCCGCTGCTGCTCGATGACGTCACGGTCCAGTCGGACGCCACGCGGACGGTGGCGCTGTTGGATCTCTTGCACCGCCTGTCCGAGGACCGACAGGTCGTTCTCTTCGCCCAGGAACGCCTTGTCGGCGACTGGGCAGAACGCGCCCTCGGGCCCGACCGCGACCAGCTTCTGAGACTGCCGGTGGTCTCGGCTTCCTGAGGGGAGAAGGCCGACTCCCTCGTGATCTGGGCGATGTCCCGACCAGGCAGGCGACGACCCGGTGACGACGGTGGACGCCACCGGACGGGCGGTTGCCGCCGTCGGGCGACCCTCAACGCACCTGGGACGTCGGTGTAGCCCGCGCTCGGGGGCGACCCGGCGACCGCTTCCCAGCTACGGGCCGGGCTGGCGACGGATGACGTCGGCCATCTTGGGGACGGTGAAGGCGACGACGCCGTGCTCCTATGCGACGGCGACATCCTGGAGCACCTTTGTGAGGTGCACCTCGAGGACCCCGGTGTCCGCGCCCCCGCCGCCGACCTGCGAGAGGTCGAGACCGAAGCTCCACACGGTGTTGCCGACACCGTGCAACCCGCAGAGCGCGTTCGGCTGGGCCGTCAGGCCTGCTTCGACGCGCTGGAGGGCAACGTTTCCCTCGGCCAGTTGGGCATCACGTCCCACGAGGGCAGCCGGGCGCCCCCCGGCGCCGGGTGCGTAGGGGTTCCGCACAGGATCCACGTTCTCTACCTGGTTATAGCGTTCTCCAGCGACTTCCAAGAGAAGCTCGTCGTTCGCTAGATGCCCGGACAGCCGGCCAAGACGGAGGTCTTGGACAGGGAGGAGCATGAAGTCGGGGGCCTGTTGGGATGGACCCCACCAGAAGCATCGCCGGTGAAGAAGCAATCGCCTCTGACCAGGGACGCGAGCCGGTGGTGGGGCTCGAACCCACGACCTGACGATGACGAGGGAGTGAGGAGCCGGCCCGGCGTGTGGCTCTTCGTACCAACGAGTCGCATGGTGGCTGGTCCGGGGCGGTGTCCCGGGATTCGGCGTGTACGGCGTGCGACGTTCGGGGACGGGTCGTGACGCAATGGTTGGGACGGGAGTTGGGATGCCGGGACCCGCGAGCCGGCGGACCTGTCAGGGCCCGAGCAGGCCCAGGGGTACGACGACGACGCCGTCGGGGCGCTGGTAGGCGTACTCGGTGGCGGTGAGGACCACGAGGGCCGCCGGTGGGCGGGTCGTGCGGGCGGACGCCAGGCGCAGCAGTGCGCTGGCGGCGTCGTCGACGAGGGTGGAGCCGAGCTTGACCTCGGCGCCGACCCAGGCCCCGTCTCGGCGTTCGACGACCAGGTCGATCTCGAGCTCGCCGGCTCGCTCGCGATAGTGGTAGACGGTCGCGTCGTTGGCGGTGGCGTACACACGGACGTCTCGGGCGGCGAGGGACTCGAAGAGGTAGCCCAGGGTGTTGAGATCGCCGAGGAGCCGGGTGGGATCACAGCCCATGAGCGCGGCGGCCAGCGACGGATCGACGAGGTGCCGTTTGGGCGTGGTCATGAGCCTGGTCCTCGATCGCAGCTCCGGGTTCCACGCCTCGAGGTCGTCGACCACCATGAGGCGTGCGAGGGCGTCGAGATAGGGCTCTGCCGTCCAGCGAGACGGCCCATCGTCTGCGGCACCGCCACGGGCTCGCTCCACGATCGTGCTCAGCCGGGCGGGGTGGGCGCTCATCTGCGCGTAGGCCTGCAGGAACCTCCTGACGAGGCGCGGGTCGCGGCGGGCGCCGGAGACGACGTCGATGTCGTGTTCGATGATGGTGTCGACGTAGCCGTCCATGAACCGCGTGGCGTCGCTGACCGAGCGTCCGATCAGCCCGGGCCACCCTCCGACGACGATCCGCTCGGCATAGTCGGTCACGTCCAGTGCCGACGTGGTCGTCGGGGGGGCCTGGCCGTCGAGCAGGGTGGCGAGCGAGACGGTCCCGGGCGAGTACCCCTGCTCGAACAGCGTCATGGGCCGAAGGGTCACCACACTCATCCGCCCAGCGCCGGAGTGTCGGACGGCCTGGTCCCGGGGGGTGGCGGAGCCGGTCAGGATGAACTGGCCGGGCGATCTCCGTACGTCGACCTCCCGGCGAACGGCGTCCCAGACGCGCGGCTCTCGTTGCCACTCGTCGATGAGCCGTGGGGCCTCGCCGGTGAGCAGCAGACGGGGATCGACCGCTGCGGCGCGCTGGGCCTCGGGGTCCAGATCGAGCAGGACCTCGCTCCGGGCGTGTTGGCGGGCGGTCTCGGTCTTGCCGCACGCCTTGGGACCTTCGATCACCACCGCGCCGAGCGCGTGGAGCGCGGACACCACCGAGGCGTCGGCCACGCGCGGCAGGTACGTCGGGTTCCGAACGGGCGGCACGTCGCGGGCCACCCCGTCATTCTACAAGTCGCAACTCATCTGATCAACATGTCGCAACCCATTCGACCAACAGTTCGCAACTAAGACGATCAACAAGTCGCAACCTCCGACGCTCGCCCGCCGCCAGGCCGGTATCGCAGCACCTCGCCGCCGTACGTTGCGCCGGCCGCTCCCGCATGGTCAGCCGCCTGCGATGCGCGAGCCGATCATCGGGCGTAGGAGTCCGCGTGAGCGCGGGGCAACGCCGATTCACCGTGAGCCCTGAGGCGGCGCTGCCCGTCGGCGTGGACCCGGGCTGGATCTGCCAAGGATCCTGTGTTGACGCGGGAGTTGACGGCAGGATGGTGCTGCACGTTGCCCGCACCCCGAGAGTCTGCTCCCAGCCTGCGAAGCGACGGCCCTGTGACGGCAGGAACATCGGCCGAACGGCGGTCGCCACGGCAGCCCCAGCGATCCTCGGCGCGGGCTCTGCGGAGCATGAAACCGGGGTGCCTGTTGGGTTGGACCCAACAGGTGGACCGTCGACCGGGCAAAAACCACGCCGGACCAGGTCGAACGCGGGCCGGTGGTGGGACTCGAACCCACGGCCTGACGATGACAAGGGAGTGAAGGGCGGTTAGCGGCCGTGTCGGAGCGTGGCGAGGAATCCCGTTTTGGCTGCTCAGGGGCCCGGTCCGGTTTGATGCCGGGGCCATGGTGCGACCGGCGGCGACAGCCGAGGATCCAATTGTTGGGACACGAGTTGGGACGCCGGGCCAGGCATCTGTTGTGGGCAACCTGGGTGTGTAGCGGATTGTGGCTTCTGCCGGCGGGTTGGTCGCGTCGGGCGGGCCCGGGCTCGTCGTCGGTCGCCTCGGAGGAGGTTTCGGGCGCGGTCTACGAGCTCGCCGATGGTCTCTTCGTCGAACGTGGGAGGTTGCTCCGTGTGGTCGCAGCAGGGCGGCTTACGCCGACGTTCTTCTGCCGGAGGGCGAGCGCCGACGAGCCGGTACAGGCTTTCGTAGAAGTCAACGCCGGGGTCGTCGGACCGATGGACGCCGACCAGTAAGACCCATGCCCGTTCGTTGCTCTCGAAAGCGATGACCACCCGGTCCGCTCCCCGGAGGTGCCTGACGCAGAGCCTCTCCAGGGGATCCGGCCCGGTCGTTCGGTAGCCGAGTGCTGCGCAGCCGCGTCGGGCGAGATCGTCGAGGAACGTCTGGTAGGCCCGTGCTGCCGGACCCCGCAACCGAACGGCCTGGGCGCTGGCGAGCGGAGTCTCCAGAACCTCGACCGGCACGCTACGGCCTGGGCGGCGCCGGTCGCACGACCTTGCCCTCGCCGTGGCGCATCTGGGCCAGACTCTCCGCCAGGTCTTCGCGACCAGCCAGGGCCTTGTCGGCGAGTTGCCGGTAGACCTCGTCGAGCAGGCCTCGGGTCTTGCCGGCCTGGCGAAGATCGTCGACCAGATGGCTGACCTGGTGCAGTCGATCGGCGTCGAGGAGCAACCTCGGCCGCTCCTGGACCACGGACAGCACGCCCTCGGCCGCCCAGTCGCGCACCGTCTTCTCGGTCAGGTGCAGGATTTCAGCAGCGACGACAGGGCGAACTGGGGCGGCCCCGGCGAGCTCGTCGCGGACGACACCGAGCAGCTGGGCTCGCCTCGGGTCGCGTTCAGGGAGGGAGGCCGCTACCTGTTCGAGTGTCTCGACTCGCTCCATCAGCTGCCGGGTCTGCAGTGCTTCGATTGCCAGTGCTGCCATCTCCACCTCCTCGACTACCGAATATAGCCTCTGGTTTCGATACCAGAGTTGCAAGCCGTTGTTCTGTCTCACCGAGCCAGTGATAGAGGTCAGCAGGTCGGAGGGCTAGTCGCGGTGAAGCCGGAGCAGGTTTCTCGACCGCTCCTCGGCCTGGGCGCCAGATGTCGTTTCGGTGCGCAGGCCGACGATGGAATTGGGCGGAACCCAGCGAACGAGGAGCACGCCGTTCGGAGCGCGAAAGACAGCGATCTCGAAATCGGTCAGGCGGTTGGCCGATACCTCGAGCAGTAGGTCCACCGAAGAACGCTTGCCGACTCGGCTGTCGTGATGCGAGGCGAGGTGCACGTGGCTGCGTCCGCCGGCGCCGTGCCGAAGCAGCCACGAAAGTTGCTTGCTCAAACGAACAGCGTCGCTGGTCACGGGCCGCTCGCCTGAAGCGTCTCGAGAAGCCGGCTCACGCCGGGTACCTGGCGCTCAGCTGAGCGGAACAGAGCGGAGTACGTCACCGGCGGCAGGTCTTCGATTGGCCGGGCGACCATGTCGACCCCGGGCTCCACACACCCGTTCACCACGCAGACGCCGACACCGAGACCGACGAAATGCAACATCTGTGCCCAGCCCTCCGCCACGGCGGCGACCCTTGAACCGGACAGTCGGCCCCCTTGGCCGGGGTGCCGTCGGGCCGGGCGATCACATCAGCCGGGCGATCCTGCACGGAGTCGCGCAGGCAGTCGGTGGCCGCCAGGTTGGGCGTCTTGTGTCGGCGGCCGCGCCGGTCGACGTGCCACTGGGCGTTGACCGCCCGATCGGCTCTGGCAGGGACCGGAGCCACAGTGCCAAGCATGTACCGGGACGTCGCAACACCACGAGCGACGCTCCTGGACCCAATTGTTGGGATGACGCTGGCGACAGTGCGGCGCAGCCGAAAGAAAAAGACCTCTGAGCTGGTGATTTATGAGAGCAGGTGGTGGGACTCGAACCCACGACCTGACGATGACAAGGGAGCGAAAGGGTGTCAGCGCCCGTGTCTGGCCGTGGCGCAGAGTCCATTGTTCGCTGGTCAGGAGAGCGGTCTGGCCGG
>JAJZLP010000074.1 GCA_021803325.1 Actinomycetes bacterium | reverse complement strand
GCGACCACCCCGCCCGTCAGCGCAGCACACTGGCCAAGGGGACACAGGCCAACCCGTGGGCCGCTGCCACTGCCGGGTACACCACCGCCCCGCCAGCGACGTTGACGCCGAGGGCGAGCGCCGGATCGGCAGCCACCGCAGACTCGATGCCCCGGGCAGCGATGGCCTGGACATAGGGAAGCGTGACGTTGGCCAGCGCGTGCGTCGACGTGTGCGGCACCGCTCCGGGCATGTTGGCCACGCAGTAGAAGATGGTGTCGTGCACCGCGAACGTCGGGTTCGAATGCGTCGTCGGCCGGCTCGGCCCGAAGCACCCGCCCTGGTCGATCGACACGTCGACCAGCACCGCGCCGGGCTTCATCCGCCGGACCAGGTCGTCGCCGACCAGCTCCGGCGCCCGGGCTCCAGTCACCAAGACGGCGCCAACCACCAGGTCAGCCTCGACCACCGCTCGTTCGATCTCGTACGCGGTCGAGGCCAGGGTCTGCAGGCGCCCTTGGAACATGCGGTCCAGGGCACGGAGCTTGGCGACGTCCCGATCGAGCACGCTGGTCGCAGCTCCCATCCCGATGGCCACGTGAGCGGCGTTGGCGCCGGCGACCCCGGCGCCGAGCACGACCACCTGGGCATCCCGGGCACCTGACACGCCACCCATGAGGACGCCGCGGCCGCCAGCCTCGCGCTCGAGGAAATGGGATCCCACCTGCGGGGCCATCCGCCCTGCCACCTCGGACATCGGGTAGAGGAGCGGCAGCGTGCCATCGGCGAGCTGGACCGTCTCGAACGCCACAGCGGTCGCACCCGACGCCAGCAGGGCATCGGTGCACGACCGGGACGCGGCAAGGTGGAGATAGGCGAACAGGACCAGTCCAGGGCGGAGGCGGCCGTACTCGGCCTCCACCGGCTCCTTCACCTTCACCACGAGATCAGCTTCTCCCCAGACGGCATCGGGCGAGCCGACGACCGTTGCCCCTGCCCCGATGTACTCGGCGTCCGGTATCGACGAGCCGGCGCCGGCCCCTGCTTCGACAAGGACACGATGACCGGCGCGCACCAGTTCGTGCGCTCCAGCCGGCGTCATCGCCACTCGATACTCGTCGGCCTTGACCTCTTTCGGCACACCTACCCGCATGATCGCCCCTCGTCGTCGCCGGCTCCCCCCACCATGCCTCACCAATGCCACCGCGTGCCCGAAGTCCCTGTCGCTGTTCGAAGTCCAGCTCGCCGATGGCACGCTGCCGCTCGCCTACCCGATGTTCGAGTTGGCGTGGAGGATGTCCCCGTTGGCGTGGAAGTTGGGGGCGGCCCCGAAAGATGCCAGCCGGGACACGGGCACACCGACCGCCGATTCCTCCCTAGGGTGGGCTCATGTCCATCTACGACCACACCATTGGCGGCCTCGACGGAGCACCGTTGGACCTGGGTGCATATCGCGGCACGGCCATGCTCGTGGTCAACGTGGCCTCGAAGTGCGGGCTCACCCCGCAGTACACCGGGCTCGAGCAGCTGCAGGAGCGGTTCGCCGACCGCGGCTTCACCGTCCTCGGCGTGCCATGCAACCAGTTCGGCGAGCAGGAGCCCGGCAACCCCGAGGAGATCCAGACGTTCTGCGCGACGACCTACGGCATCTCGTTCCCCATGACCGAAAAGGTGGAGGTCAACGGCCCCGGCCGCCATCCGCTCTTCGCCGATCTGGCAGCAGTCCCCGATGCCGACGGCGAGGCCGGGGACGTGCAGTGGAACTTCGAGAAGTTCCTCGTCTCACCGGCCGGGGAGGTCTGCCGACGGTTCAGGCCGGGCATCGAGCCCGAGTCGCCGGAGGTCGTCGAGGCGATCGAAGCAGCCCTACCCGGCTGAGCCGGTGCCCGACGATCCGTTCGGTGCGCTTGTCACCGTCGACGACCCCGACGACGGCCGCCTCGCCGAGTACCGGGACCTCGACGATCCCGCCCTGCGACGGCGCCGCGAGGCAGCGGACGCCATCTTCGTGGTCGAAGGCAGGGTCGCCGTACGCCAGATCCTCCGCTCCGGGTACGACGTGCGATCCCTCCTCGTCGACGACCATCAAGCTGTGGCGGTGGCCGATCTGGTCGACGCCGTCCGGGCACGGGGCGCACCCGTGTACGTCGGCCGACGTGCCGTGGTGGCAGCCACCGTCGGCTTTGCCTTGCACCGTGGCGTGGTGGCGATCGCCCGCCGGCCGCCGGACGCCGATCCCCGCCGGCTCGTTGCCGCCGCACGCTGCACGCCGAGCGCCGGCGGAGCCCCGCCCATCGTGGCGGTGCTCGAAGGCGTCAACGACCACGAGAACATCGGGGCACTCTTCCGCAACGCCGCCGCCTTCGGCGTAGCCGGTGTGCTCCTCGACCCCTCGTGCGCCGATCCGCTGTACCGGCGTTCGGTCCGAGTCTCGGTGGGCCATGTCCTGTCGGTGCCGTTCGCCCGGCTGGCACCCTGGCCCGCGGCCCTGGACGAGGTGCGTGCCGCGGGGTTCGTCGTCGCCGCCCTCGTACCGCAGCCGGCCGCCAGCTCCCCGGACCGCCACCTCGAGCCGGGCACGCTCCAGGAGCTGGCCGCCCGAGCCCGGAACCCGGCGCAACCCGTAGGGGCAGCCGGCGTCGCCGTCCTCGTCGGCGCCGAGGGCCACGGGCTGTCCGCCGCCGGGATCGCCGCCGCGGACCATGTCGTCTCCATCCCCATGGCGCCCGGCGTCGACTCGCTCAACGTCGCAACAGCCGCAGCCATCGCCTTCTACGAGCTCACCAGGGTGCACCCGCCAGCCAACAGGAATTGACCAGCCTGCACGTTCCGCCGCCACCTGGTGATCCGCTCACCACGGCCCCGCCATGTTGGCATTGGCTGCCCGCAGTGCGGCCACATACCCCGAGCGGGGCCCGGTCCCGTCGCCGGCAACGGGTTGAGCGGCGAGCAACCCGCGCAGCTGCCCGACGTCGGTGAAGCCGCAGGCGGCCATCCAGGCGGCGAGGCCATCGAGCAGGGCGGCGGCATGCGACGGTCCGTGGCGCAGCAGCGCCGACGTGGTCATGACCACGTCGGCCCCGGCCAGCAGGTACGTGGCGACGTCTTCGGGACCGTCGACGCCGGTAGAGGCGGCCAGCGCCATGCGCCGCTGCCTGCGCAACAGGGCGATCCACGTGCGCGCCAGGCGACCGTCGGCCGGCTGCGACAGGCCGACCGCCATCGACACCGCCAGCCGCCGGGCATCGATATCGGGAGCGAGGAAGCGGTTGAAGAGCACCAGACCGTCGGCGCCGGCATCCTCCAGGCGCCGGGCCATGTCGGCCATCGAGCTGAAGTACGGGTGCAGCTTCACCACCACCGGCACCTGCACCGCTTGCTTCACCAGCCCGAGGATGTCGACGTGGCGCGCCTCGACGTCCCGTCCGGAGACGTCGGGATCGGTGGCGAACGGGGCGATGTTGAGCTCGATGGCCGCGGCGCCGGCATCCTGCAGCCTGCGGGCGAAGCCTGTCCATCCGCCGGCGGTGGCCCCGTTGATGCTGGCGATCACCGGGACGTCCACGGCACGGACGGCACGCTCGACCAAGTCGAGATGCTGGCGTCCGTGCGCCAGGTCCGGCAGCGGGGGGAAGTAGCTGAGCGATTCGGCGAAACTGTCGGCACCGGCTTCGGCCAGCGAGGCGTGCCGAGCTGCCTCGTCCTCGAGCTCCTCTTCGAACAGCGAGTGCAGCACCACGGCGGCCACACCGCCGTCGACGAGCCGGCGCACCCCGTCGACGGTGTGGGAGAGGGGGGAGGCCGACGCCACCAGCGGGTTGCGGAGCGCGAAGCCCAGATAGCCGGTGGTCAGGTCGGTCACGGCGCCTCCTTGCGAGCATCGGCCGGGAACCGGCCGGCGGGGCGGGTTGCCATCTCCTCGTAGGTGTCCCACCGCAGGTCGACCGCCCGCTGGGCCAGGGTCGCCAGGCGTTCGGCTTCGGCTGGGTTGCTGCGGGCCAGCATGGCGTAGCGCAGCTCCCGCCCGGTGTAGTCGTGCAGGGGGATACGCGGCCGCGGGGAGTCGAGGAGGAACGGGTTGGCGCCCGCGGCGCGCAACACCGGGTCGTAGCGGACCAACGGCCAGTAGCCGCTGGCCACCGCCCGGTACTGCTGGTCGAGCCCGTCGCGCATCTCGATGCCATGGGCGATGCAGTGGCTGTAGGCGATGACCAGCGACGGCCCCGGGTACACCTCGGCTTCGCGCAAGGCCCGCAGGCACTGGTCGGGATCCGCTCCCATCGCCACGCGAGCCACGTACACGCTGCCATAGGCGATGGCCTGCAACGCCAGGTCTTTCTTTTCGGTTGTCTTGCCGGCCGTGGCGAACTTGGCCACCGCGCCGAGCGGGGTCGCCTTCGACATCTGGCCGCCGGTGTTCGAGTAGACCTCGGTGTCGAGCACCAGCACGTTCACGTCGCGGCCGGCGGCCAACACGTGGTCCAGCCCGCCGGCACCAATGTCGTAGGCCCAGCCGTCACCGCCGACGATCCACACGCTGCGCCGCAGCAGGTGGTCAGCCACGCTGGCCAGGTCGACCGCCTCGGGCCGGTCCGATGACCGCAGCCGCTCCTGCAGCTTCTGCAGCCGCTCCCGCTGGGCGGCCAGGTCGGCTTCGGACCGCTGCGGTGCGTCGAGGATCGCATCAGCCAGGTCAGCACCCACCAGGTCGCGGACGGCCACCAGGCGCTGGCGGGCCAAAGCGCCGTGGTGGTCGGCGGCAAGGCGCAGGCCGAGGCCGAACTCGGCGTTGTCCTCGAACAGCGAGTTCGACCATGCCGGCCCTCGCCCCGAGCCGTCGGTCGTCCACGGCGTCGTGGGCAGGTTGCCGCCGTAGATCGACGAGCAGCCCGTTGCGTTGGCTATGACGGCTCGGTCCCCGAACAGCTGGGAGAGCAGCTTCAGGTACGGGGTCTCACCGCACCCCGCGCACGCCCCGGAGAACTCGAACAGCGGGGTGAGGAACTGGGTTCCCCGGACGGTGCCGAAATCGACCCGGGTGCGTCGAGGGGCGGGCAGCGTCTCGAAGAAGGCGATGCGCTCCCGCTCCTGGTCCACCAGCGGCAGGCGCTCGGCGAGGTTGATGGCCTTGCGAACCACTTCGCCGCTGGAGCCGCCAGCGGAACCGCCCCCAGAACCGCCTCCTGGACCTGTTCCGGGGTTGGTGCCTCCCCCTCGGCCTCCCCTTTCCCTTCGGCTTTCCCCTTCCCCTCGGCCTCCCCCTGCTCCACGGCCCGGGATCCCGGCAGCGACGACGGTCACCGGCGCGGTGACGGGGCAGGCTTCCACGCACAACGCGCAACCGGTGCAGTCCTCGACGTAGACCTGCAGGGTGTACATCGTGCCGGGCAGGCCTCGGGCATTGAGCGGGGCGGAAGGAAACCCGGCGGGCGCTCCCGCCAGCGCGCCGCGGTCGTAGAAGGTGGAGCGGATCACGCTGTGAGGGCAGACGAAGCTGCAGTTGCCGCACTGGATGCACAGCTCGGGCTCCCACACCGCCACCAGGTCGGCGATGTTGCGCTTTTCGTAGGCGGCGGTCCCGCTGGGCCAGGTCCCGTCGACCGGCAGGGCACTGACCGGCAGCTCGTCGCCGCGCCCGGCCAGCATCGGCGCGGTGACACCACGCACGAACTGCGGTGCACCGGCAGGGACGAGCGGGGGGAGATCGGCCTCGGACGTGGCCTGTGCCGGCAGGTCGACCCGCACCAGCCCCTCGACGGCACGGTCCACCGCCGCCAGGTTGGCTTCGACGACCCGGCGGCCCCGGGGCCCGTAGCTCGCGTCGATGGAGTGCCTGATCGCCTCGATCGCCTGGTCGCGGGGAAGGACGCCCGAGATGGCGAAAAAACAGGCCTGCAACACCGTGTTGACCCGCTGGCCCAGGCCCGCCTGCCTGGCGATCCTCCCGGCGTCGACAACCCACAGCTGCACCTGCTTGTCGATCAGCCGCTGCTGGACCGGACGGGCCAGCCGGCCCCACACCTCGGCAGGGGGGTGCGGGGCGTTGAGCAGCAGGACCGCACCGGGCGCGGCCCGATCGAGGACCTCGGCCCGTTCGAGCAAGGCGAACTGGTGGCAGCCGACGAAACCGGCCTGGCCGACCAGGTATGGCGCTTGGATCGGCTCCGGCCCGAACCGCAGGTGCGACACGGTCTGCGAACCCGACTTCTTCGAGTCGTAGACGAAGTACCCCTGGGCGTACCGGCCGGTCGCGCCCAGGATCTTGATGGTGTTCTTGTTGGCGCCAACCGTCCCGTCCGCGCCGAGCCCGAAGAACACCGCCCGCACCGTGCTGGCCGGCTCGATGTCGAACGCCGGGTCGTAGGAGATGCTGGTTCCCGACACGTCGTCGGTGATCCCGACGGTGAAGTGGCGCCGCGGCTCGCGCCGGTCGAGCTCGTCGAACACCCCCAGGACCATGGCTGGGGTGAGCTCCTTCGACGACAGGCCGTACCGGCCGCCGATCACCTGCGGCAGCGCCCCGTCCGAGCCCAAGCCACCCGCCTCGACCAGGGCGCCGAGCACGTCGAGGTACAGCGGCTCCCCTTGCGAGCCAGGCTCTTTGGTGCGGTCGAGCACTGCCAGCTTTTGGGCGGTCGCCGGCAGCGCATCGACCAGCGCTCGGGAGGGGAACGGACGGTACAGCCGTACAGTCAGCGCCCCGACCCGCTCGCCGCGACCTGCCAGGTGGGTCACGGTCTGCCGGATCGTCTCGGCTCCCGACCCCATGGCCACCACCACCCTCTGCGCCTCAGGATGCCCGACGTACTCGACGAGCGTGTACCTGCGGCCGGTCCGGGATCCCAGGAGATCCATGGCGTCCTGCACGATCCCCGGCGTCACCGCGTAGTACGGGTTGACCGTCTCACGGGCCTGGAAGTACACGTCGGGGTTCTGCGACGTGCCACGGATGAACGGGTGCTCGGGCGACAAGGCACGGTGGCGATGGGCTCGAACCAGGTGCTCGGGGACGAGGGCAGCCAAGTCGTCGTCGGACAGCAGGTCCACGGTGTTCAGCTCGTGGGAGGTCCGGAAGCCGTCGAAGAAGTGGACGAACGGGACCCGGGCCGCCAACGTGGCCGCCTGAGCCACCACAGCCAGGTCGTGTGCTTCTTGCACCGACGAGGAGGCCAGCATGGCGAACCCGGTCTGGCGGACAGCCATCACGTCGGAATGGTCGCCGAAGATCGACAGCCCCTGGGCGGCCAACGACCGAGCCGCGACGTGGAGCACCGCCGGGCTCAGCTCACCGGCGATCTTGTACATGTCGGGGATCATGAGCAGCAGGCCCTGCGACGCGGTGAAGCTGGTGGCCAGCGCCCCACCCTGCAACGCACCGTGCAGGGCGCCGGCTGCTCCCCCCTCGCTCTGCATCTCGATGACATCGGGAACCGTGCCGAAGATGTTGCGGCGATGCTCGGCCGACCACTGGTCGGCGAGCTCCGCCATCGGCGATGCCGGGGTGATCGGGAAGATCGCGCAGACCTCGTTCAGGCGGTAGGCGGCGGACGCCGCGGCTTCGTTGCCGTCCACCGTCACCCGGGTCATCTCTCCACCTTCCCTGGAGCGCCCTCGGGGACCGTCTCGCCGTCGGGAGCCCCCACACCGCCAGCGACCCCCACACCGCCAGCGACCCCCACACCGCCAGCGACCGCCACACCACCAGGAACCGCCACACCACCAGGAACCCCCACACCACCAGGAACCCCCACACCACCAGGAACCCCCACACCACCAGGAACCGCCACACCACCAGGAACCCCCACGCCACCAGGAACCCCCAGGCTGTCGGAGACCATCTCGATGGCGTGCACCGGGCACTGCTCGAAACAGGCGCCGCACCCCGTGCAGCGGTCGTAGTCGAACCGGTAGCGGAGCCCCGCGCCGAGCTTGACGACGGCATCTTCCGGGCAGGCCCCCAGGCAGCCATCGCACTCGAAGCAGTTGCCGCACGACAGGCACCGCTCTGCCTCGTACCCCGCCTCGTCGACCGACAGGCTGCCGACCACCTCGGCGAAGTCGGCGACGCGCTCGCCGGGGACCCGCTCAGGCTGGCGACGGACCGCCGTGTCGCCGAAGTACCACAGGTGCAGGCCGTCGAAGCCAGCCAGGTCGTGCGTGGGCCGGGCGCCGGGCGCCGTGCCGCGCAGCCAGGCGTCGATGGTGCGGGCCGCCTTCTTCCCGTGGCCGACCCCGACCGTCACCGTCCGCTCCCCCGGCACCACGTCACCGCCGGCGAACACGCCGGGACAGCCGGTCATCATCGACGGGGACACCACCACGGTGCCGTCGGGCCTGAGCTCCACGCCCGGAACTGTCTGCAGGAAGCCGGTGTCAGAGCGCTGGCCCAGCGCCAGGATGAGGCTGTCCGCCGGCAGCGTGTCGAAGCGGCCGGTCGGGTGGGGAAAGCCCTGATCGTCCAGTTCCATCACCTCCACGGTGAGCACCGGGCCGTCGAACGCGCTGATCGTCCGCAGCCAGTTGATGCGCACCCCTTCGTGCTCGGCGTCGGCGGCCTCGTCCTCGTGCGCCGGCATCTGGTCCCGGGTGCGGCGGTAGACGATGATCGCCTCGTCGGCTCCCAGGCGCCGGGCGGTGCGGGCAGCGTCCATGGCGGTGTTCCCACCGCCGTACACGGCGACCCGCCGTCCGATGGCAGGCCGCTCCCCCGACGCCACGCTCTTCAGGAACGACACGGCGTCGACGATCCGGCCGGCGTCCCGGGCAGGGATGTCGACCCGCTGGGACAGCTGGGCGCCCACGGCCACGAACACGGCGTCGAACCGTCCCTGGCGGCGTTCGGCGTCGAGGTCGTCCACCTGGTGGCCGCCGGTGATCGTCACACCAAGCTGGCCGAGCCGATCCAGCTCTGCGCCCAGCACCTCGCGTGGCAGGCGATACGCGGGGATGCCGTAGCGCATCATCCCGCCGGGCTCGGCACCCGCATCGCGGACCTCCACGTCGTGACCGAGCCGAGCAAGGTGGTAGGCGGCGGACAGGCCGCTCGGGCCGCCGCCGACGACGAGCACCCGGCGGCCCGTTCGCACCGCTGCGGCCGGCAGCGTCCAACCCTGCTGCAGCGCCAGGTCACCGAGGAAGCGCTCGACAGCGTGGATGGAGATGGCGCTGTCGAGCTCCGCCCGGTTGCACGAGTCCTCGCACGGGTGGTAGCAGACCCGGCCCTCGATGGCCGGGAACGGATTGTCGGCCACCAGCTGCTGCCACGCCCGCTCGGGCTCTCCGGCTCGGAGAGCCGCCAGCCATGCCTGCACGTTCTCACCGGCGGGGCAGGCGGCATTGCACGGCGGCAGCAGGTCCACGTACACCGGTCGTTGCCTGCGCACCGGGCCGGCCCGAGAGCTCCCGTGCGCCAGATCTGGGCGCGCGGTCAGATCACGGGTTCGCATGGTTCCAGCATGGACGCCACCGGAGCGCCCGGGCCAGGGTCGATGGTCCCTGCGCTCAGCTCGCCGACCAGGCC
>JAJZLP010000006.1 GCA_021803325.1 Actinomycetes bacterium | reverse complement strand
GCTCTTCAGCTTCGGCGACGCGTCGTACGCCGGATCGATGGCCGCCACACACCTCAACAGCCCGGTAGTGGGGATCGCCCCCACCCCCGACGGCGGCGGCTACTGGCTGGTCGGCGCGGACGGCGGTGTGTTCAGCTTCGGCGACGCGTCGTACGCCGGATCGATGGCCGCCACACACCTCAACAGCCCGGTAGTGGGGATCGCCCCCACCCCCGACGGCGGCGGCTACTGGCTGGTCGGCGCGGACGGCGGCGTGTTCAGCTTCGGCGACGCCTCCTACGCCGGATCGATGGCTGCAGACCACGTGAGCCGTCCTGTGGTGGGGTTGGCCCCCACGCGCGGCGGCATTCCGGCACCGCCTGGCCCCGCGGCACTGCCGCTGACCATCGTGACCACGACGCTTCCTCCGGCGCTGGTCGGCACGCCCTACACAGCGACCTTGGTCGCGACCGGTGGCGTCCGTCCGTACACCTGGTCGATCAAGGCGGGCACACTGGCCGATGGCTTGACGCTCGACAGCGCCACCGGGGTGATCAGCGGCACGCCTACCGCACCCACGGTGGAGCCGCTCACCATTGCCGTCACCGACGGGCACGGTGGCCTGGCGACATCGGTCGTGACGCTTGCCGTGGGCCTGGCGCCGGGTCAGGTCGGCCCGGGCCACGGGACTCTGGCTGTGTCCGTAGGACAGCTCCCCGCCGGGCTCGCCGCGTCGGTGACCGTCTCCGGCCCAAGCTCCTTTGCGACCCAGATGGCCGCGAGCGGTGATCTCCAGGTGCCGCCCGGGGTGTACTCGGTGTCGGCCACCCCGGTGAGCGACGGGGCCGACACCTACTATCCGACCGTGACGGGCAGCCCGGCCACGGTCGTCGCCGGGCAGACGACGGTGGTGGGCGTGAGCTACCTGACCACGGTGCCGGCCACCAGCAAGGTCCTCAGCGCTTCCGACATCGCCGACCTGACGTCAGCCCCATCGGACCAGTCTTCACTGACGTTCTCCTGGACGGGAGACGAGCCGCTGGACCTGGCCGGCCTGCAAGACGGAGATGTCGTCACCGCGGCCCCGAGCACGACCCTGCCGACAGGGCTCCTGGCGAAGATCACCAGCATGGCTGTCGACGGCAACACCCTCCTCGTCACGACAGCGCACGCCGGACTGGTCCAAGCAGTGAGCCAGGGCGAGTTCGATGTGACCGGCTCCACCGCAACGCTGTCCCGAGCCCAGCTCAGCGAGCTGGTGTCGAGGAATGTCGTGCGACCGCACGGCAAGAGCAGCGTGGGATGCCTGGCGGACGGGTCGGTCAGCCTCCAGCTCACCGCACCCACGTTCTCGATCACCCCACACTTCGACGCGTCCTGGAGCGTCAGCGGGGGGTTCCAGGCGGACGCGTACATCACCGTGGTCGAGAGCGTCGGCTACCAGGCGAAGATCAACGGCGGCGTCGCGTGCCAGTACACGTACGCGATCGTGCCGAAGTCCCCGCTCACGGACATCCCCATCCCTCTCGGCCCGGTCACCATCGTCATCACGCCGGTCATCGAGGTGGACCTCACGGCCAAGGCCGAGGCGGACGCGACGTTCACGGAGTCAGGAACGCAGGGCTTCACCTGGCAGGTCGGTGCCTCCTATGCCGGGGGCCAGCTGTCGGGCATCAGCAACCTGACCCCGCAGAACAGCCCGAACCCCGGCACTGACCAGGCAACCGGCTACGTCAAGGTCTCGCTTGGCCCCAAGCTGACCTTCAACATCGGGTTGATCCCCTGGGTCCCGAAAGCGCCGTTGATCGGCCCGTACATCGGCGTCGACGGATTCCTCAAGGTACAGGTGGGCCAGACCGCGCCGACTTGGGCGGTGGCGTTCGGGATCGAGGCCACCGTCGGGTTCCAGGCCAGCTGGTCCTTCGGGATCTTCAGCATCGGCCTCAACGCGCAGCTGACGATCCCGATCGTCACCGTGACGATCGCGGCGTCACCCCCGGTCGTGAAGGACCCACCACGATGTCCCGCCACCCAGACCGGCTGCTCAGGTTTCGTCCTGCCGACGATCGAGACCGGAACGCTGCTCCAGCCCTACACCTACCAACTGGTGGCGCAGGGCTACACCGGCAGTGGCTCGTCCATCACCTCAGGCTTCAACGTCCCGAGTGGATCGATCAGCGCGGCGATCGGCGGGACCGCCTGCTCGGCGAACGCGCCCGCCGGCACCATGATCTCGCTCACCACCGCGGCTCAGCCTGCCAACGACGCTCTGCTGACGGTCAGTGGCCTGCCGCTCAGCTTCGCCGCGAGCAACAGCTACCTCTTCATACCGGTCACCTTGACCGACGTGCTGGGCACGGTCTCGGACGTGTGCCTGAGCGCCCCGGTGGTGCCAGGTGTGCACTCGGCCAGCTTCCCTCTCCCCGGCACCGAAGCCGACATCCCGTACAACGACGGGCAGGGCTATCAGATCCCGATGACCACGCAGTCGCAGGGCGGGAACGGGTCCACCTACACCTGCCCGAACTACCCGGTCTCCCTCTCCGCCGAGCCCGAAGACCCCATCACGCTGCAGCCCGTCGGCGACGGACCCCAGTTCTTCTGGGCTGCCCCCACGCTGCAGATCGCCACGGTGGCCCAAGGCGGCTCGTCCTTCTGCCAGGTGAACGGGTATGTGGAGCAGAACGACGTGCCGTGGGAGACCGCGTCGAGCACGGTCTTCGCCGGTCCCACGACCCAGCAGCTGCAGGTCAACGACGGCGTCACGACCACAGACTGCTGGATATCGGGCAGGCCGTGTGACAGCCTCGTCCTGCCCACCGTCAGCCAACACGTTCAACCCCTGCTGGCTGCGACGCTCGTGGCCGAGCAGGGCGTGCCGTTCTACTTCCAGCCGCAAGTGGCCGGCGGCCAGGACCCCTACTCGTGGTCGGCGGTGGCACCCGACGTCTCCCAGGCCTACGCCGCGTCCAACAGCGTGCAAGCCTCCTTCGACGGCTGCTACGCCGCCGCCCCCGGCGAGGGCCTGCCACCGGGGGTCACGATGGCCGACACGAGCACCGGGACCCTGAGCGGCACCCCGACCGCAGCAGGTACCTACAACGTGCCGATGACCGTCAGCGACGGCCTCCAAGGGTTGAGCTGCGGGTACCAGGAGATCCAGGTGATGCCAGCGCTGTCGCTCACCCCGACGACCCTGCCTTCCGCCGAGGTGGGGGGCAGCTACGCCACCGGGCTGATCTCCGCCACCGTCACCGGAGGTCGCGGCCCCTATCACTACAGCATCGGTGGCGTCACGCCCGGCACGCCGCTCCCAAGCGGCTCGTTCGAGGAGCTGCCTCCGGGGCTCAGCCTCGACCCCAACACCGGGTTCATCACCGGTTCGGTGGCGCCCGGCATCGCCCCGGGCACCTACAGCGTGCCCGTGGTGGTCAGCGACGACGTCGACGTCCGTGCTTCGGCGATCGACACGATCGACGTCCAGCCCCCACCGCAGATCACGAGCCCCGACATCCTGCCGTCTGCCGTTCTCGGCAAGGTGTACGCCGGCGTGACGCTCAGCGCCACCGGCGGCACACCAGGGCCTATGGGCTACACCTGGACTGTCACGTCAGGAGCGTTGCCTGCCGGTGTGGGCCTGCTGGGCGACGGTGCCCTGATCGGCATCCCCTGCACGGGTGTGGGAACGCCGGCGAGCTCGTGTCCCGGGGCGGCGCGCACCGCATCGGCGCTGGTGACGGTGACCGACGCTCTCGGGAGCACCGACAGCCGGTACGTGACCGTCCCGGTCGGACCGGCCATCTCCACCAGAACCCTGCCCGAGGGCGAGCTGGGGATGTCCTACCAGGCGCCCGTAGACGCCCAAGGTGGCACGGCCCCCTACACGTGGAGCACCCTCGGAACGCTCCTCATGGCCCCGTCCAGCCACGGCAGCGAGCAGTGGGTCCCGCTCCGCGTGCCGTTGCCACCCGGGTTGGCGTTCGCGTCCACCTCGTCCACCGCCCAGCGGATCCTGCGCGGCATTCCGGCACGGGCAGGCACCTACGCCATCAAGCTCATGCTGCACGACTCGTCTGGCGCGGCCTGGCCAGCGGTCCTCAAGCTCGTGGTGGCGCCACAGGCCGCCATAGCGGCGCAGCTGCCGACCGCTGACGTCGGCGTGGCCTACTCGGCGGTCGTCCAGGCCGACGGCGGGGTCGCACCGTTCACGTGGGCCCCCACCAGCCTCGACGGACTGTCCCTGGCCAGCGATGGCACGCTGTCGGGATCTCCCCTCCAAACCGGCCAGTACAGCGTTCCGGTCGACGCCACCGACCACGACAGCGCGAGCGCCAAGGCGAGCATCGCCCTGACGGTCGTCGCCGACCCGACCGTCACGACTGCCACCCTGCCCGTCGCTGCCCCCGGCGTGCCCTATGCGGCAACCCTGCATGCCGTCGGCGGCACGCCACGGTCAGGTGTGGCGAACAGCCTGGGCACCTGTGGGGTGACCGCCTCGTCCGGCCAGGCGACCGGCTCCTCTGCGAGCGCGACGTCCGGCTGCACCGCCGCGGGATCCACGGCAGCCTCGCCCTACCTGTGGTCGCTCGGCGCCAGCGACAAGCTGCCGGCCGGGCTCAGCCTCGACCCAGAGACCGGAGCCATCACCGGAACCCCGGCACCAGCAGCCCCCGGGACCTCGACGACACTGCATCTGACGGCCACCGACGCGTGGAACGCGTCGGCCACCGCCACGTTGGTCCTGGCGGTGGGGACACCGCTCGCCGTCACCACGAGCGAACTGCCCTCAGCCGAGGCCAACGTTCCCTATGCGATCACGCTCGAGGCAGCCGGTGGCAACGCCGGCTACCGCTGGAGCTCGGGTTCCCTGCCCAGCGGACTGTCGCTCGACAGCTCGACCGGGACGATCTCCGGCACACCGGCTCAGTCCGAAACCTCCGACCAGGTGGCTTTGTGCGTATCGGACCAGACGGGAGCGCAGGCCTGCCACACCTTCGCCTTGACGGTCGCGCCGGCGCTCGCCGTTGCCACCGCCAGCCTGCCCAGCGCCGAGGAAGGCAAGCCCTACACGCCCTACACGCTGCTGGCCGCCGGCGGCGAGCCCGGCTACACGTGGTCGGCGGCGGGCGCCGACTCCTCGGGCTACCCGCTGCCAGGGTGGCTCAGCATCTCCTCGACCGGTGTCCTCACGGGCACCCCTCCGGCTTCTGCCGGCGGCACGACCTACACGGTGCCGGTCCAGGTGGCCGACGGCCTTGGGGGAACCGCCACCACCAGCCTGACCCTGTCGGTAGCCGGCTCGCTCGGGATATCGTCGTCGATCCTCCCGGAGGGAGAAGTCGGCCGTCCCTACGAGACGACGATCCAGGCCTCGGGGGGCGTGCCGTTCTCGTCTGCGAGACAAAGCCAGTACGACGAATGGTTCCTCTCTTCGGGATCGCTGCCGTCCGGGCTCAGCCTCGGCTCCACGACCGGTCAGATCACCGGCACCGTCACGACCGGCGGAGCGGCGACCTACGACTTCACCGTCGAGGTCGAAGACAGCCTTTCGGACATCGCCAGCGCCAAGCTGTCGATCGCCATCGAGATCGGCCCCTCGGTCGGGACCCAGGGGCTCCCCCCGGCTCCCGTCGGGAGCACGTACAGCGCCCAGCTCCAAGCCAACAACGGCGTCACCCCCTACACCTGGTCGCTCGCTGCGGGGTCGGCCCTGCCAACCTGGCTCCAGCTCAGCGCGTCCGGCCTGTTGTCGGGCACACCGAGCGCAGCCAACGTCGGCCACCCTTCGTTCACGGTGACGGTCACCGACGCAGATGGGGGGATCGCCATGCAGACGTTGTCGGTCGCGGTGACGGCCGCCCCGCTCACGATCACCACACCCGCTTCCCTCCCTGCAGCCACGCCCGGCCAGCGCTACGACGAGGTCGTCAGCGCGTCGGGAGGGTACCCGCCCTACGACTGGTATGTCGTGAGCTCCCTCCTGCCAGCCTGGCTGCACCTGGCCTTCTCGAACGGCACCTACGCACTGACCGGGACACCACCCCAGTCAGCCGCTGGCACCACCGACACCTTCGATCTCGAAGTGCAAGATTCCACGGGTGCCCCCAGCGCCGTCACACGAACCTTCACACTGGCAATCGGCGCACCCACCATGTCCATCACGACCGCGTCACTGCCCGAAGCGACCGGCAGCCAGTACTACGACCAGACGCTCGCTGCTGCCGGGGGCAACGGAAGCTATGCGTGGTCGGTGCCCTCGGGCGCCAGCCTGCCCGCCTGGCTGTCGCTCAGCCCGGGTGGGGTGCTGTCGGGGACCCCGCCCGACACCGCCGCCGGCACGACCGTCGACGTCACCGTGCAGGTCTCCGACACCGAGCCGACACCGCAGCACACCACGGCAACCCTGTCGCTGGCGGTCGCACCCGGGCCGATCACCATCACGACCACCTCGCCACTTCCCCAGGCGACGTCTGAAGCGGCCTACTCGGCGACGCTTGCTGCTGCCGGGGGCAACGGCAGCTATGCGTGGTCGGTGCCCTCGGGCGCCAGCCTGCCCGCCTGGCTGTCGCTCAGCCCGGGTGGGGTGCTGTCGGGGACCCCGCCAGCCGCCGCCGCCGGCACGACCGTCGACGTCACCGTGCAGGTCTCCGACACCGAGCCGGCACCGCAGCACACGACGGCAACCCTGTCGCTGGCCATCGGGGCGGCCCCTCCCACCATCACCACCACATCGCCGCTCCCCAGCGCCACCGTCGGGGCCGCCTACTCCGCGACCCTGACCGCCACCGGTGGGACGACACCCTACGTTTGGCGGTTCCAGATCGAGTCGTTCCACCCGGCGTGGCTGAGCCTGTCGTCGACCGGCGTGCTGTCGGGCATCCCGCCGATCTCGGCTGCCGGCCGCAGTTTCCTGCTCCACGTCCAGGTCAGCGACGCCGCGAACAACTCGTCGACCGCCTCGTTGTCGCTGCCGGTCGTCGGCGCCCCCGTGTCCATCACCACCGTGTCGCCGCTCCCCAGCGCCACCGTCGGTGCGGCCTACTCGGCGACGCTTGCTGCTGCCGGGGGCAACGGCAGCTATGCGTGGTCGGTGCCCTCGGGCGCCAGCCTGCCCGCCTGGCTGTCGCTCAGCCCGGGTGGGGTGCTCTCGGGGACCCCGCCCGACACCGCCGCCGGCACGACCGTCGACGTCACCGTGGCGGTCTCCGACTCCGAGCCGGCTCCGCAGACCGCCACGGCGACCCTGTCGCTGGCGGTGTCCGCTCCGACCTCGGGGCCCACGCTCCACGCCGTCAGCTTCCCGAGCCCCGTCGCCGGCTGGGCGGTCGGCGACGGCGGCACCATCCTCGTCACCACCTCCATGGGGTCGACCTGGTCGCACCAGACCAGCGGCACCACCGAGAACCTCCTGGCCGTCTTCTTCGCCGACTCCACCCACGGCTGGGCGGTGGGGGAGGGCGGCACCATCCTCGCCACCACCGACGGCGGCACGACGTGGACCGCCCAGACCTCCATCACCGGCACGTCGCGCTTCTGCAACCCGTACCCGAATTGCGACTACCTGCAAGGGGTGGCCTTCAGCGACGACCTCCACGGGATCATCGTCGGCACCTGGGGGACCATCCTCACCACCAGCGACGGCGGCGTGACCTGGACGGTCGTGAGCGGCTCGCCTCCCGGCAGCTCGGTGACACCGGGCAGCTACAGCCTGAACGCTGTCGCCTACACCGCCGCCTCGTCGAGCACCGCGTACGCCGTCGGAACGAGTGGGACGATCCTCGAGACCACCGACGGCGGGGCCACCTGGTCCGCACAGGCGAGCGGCACGACCGTGCTCCTCACCGGTGTGGCCTTCGCCGGCGTCGACGGCTTCGCTGTCGGGGCGGGCGGGACCATCCTCGCCACCACCGACGGCGGGTCGACCTGGTCGCCGCAGGTGAGCGGCACCGGCGACAACCTCACCAGTGTCGCCATCGGCGGCTACTGCCCCGCCACGGGCTTCTGCGTGCTCGCTGCAGGTGCGGCCGGCACCGTGCTCGAGCAGTCCTCGGCAGGCAGCACGCCGACGTGGACCACGCTGGCCCCGGTCACCAGTGCCGACCTGAACGGCATCGCGCTGCTGAGCTATCCACCGCAGTACATCGTTGTCGGGTCCGGAAGCACCACCGCCATCGGGTACACCCCGTGACCAGCGCCTGACGCCGTCGGCAGCCGGCAGCGCGACCCTGCCCGGCGGCTCGCCCCAGGCTGAACCCGTGTGGGCCCGTCAGCGGAGCATCGCCCCGACGCCGGCCTCGGGCCGTCCACGACCCGAGCCGAAGCCCGCCGAGGTCCGCTCGGCGGCGTGACCCGCAGGCAACGTCGGCGCACGACGCTCCCCGGCCCGACCCGCGGCCAGGAGCACCGCTGCCAGCCACAGCAGGGTCGCCATGGCCAGGTGCACGTCGGCCGCGCCGGCGGGGGCCTTGAGCACGGCGGTGACGCCTCCTGCTGCGCCCTGCAGGGCCAACAGCACCACCAGCAAGATCGGGCCGGCGTCGATGCGCCGGGAGCGGCGACCCCACATGCGCCATGCGGCCACCAGCACCACCAGCCCGGCCAGCCCGGCCAACGAGCGGTGGACGAGTTGCAGCACCACGAGGTGGACGGGCGCTGCCGAGGAGCACAGCGGCCAGCTCGGGCACGCGCCGCCGGCGCCGCCGTCGACGACGACCGCCCCCGCCGCCACGGTGGCCAGTAGGCATGCCACCATCACCAGCGCCCACGGGTCCCGCCGCGCCAACGGGAGCACACCTGCACGCGGCGTGCCGAGCAGATGGCCGGCGCGTCCATGCGCCTCGCCAGCGAGGTCCTCGTCGCGCGTGCAGACCGCGCGTTGCGCAGCGACGGCGGACAAGGCCAGCAGGATCTCGGCACACACCAGGTGCAGCCCGACCGTCCAGCCGGCGTTGTGTGCCAGCACGGTGAGCGCACCCAGGGCCACTTGCACCACCAGCGCGCCGCCGGCCGCCAGGGCCGGGGCCAGTACCTCCGGCCGGCGACGCCGCCACGCCAGCACCACCACGGCCACCACCAGGATGCTGGCCGCTGTCGCCAGGTACCGATGGCTCTGCTCCATGAGAGCATGGAACCGGTCGATGGGACCGATCTGCCCGTTGCACAGCGGCCAGCTGGAGCAGCCCATGCCGGAATTCGTGACCCGCACCGTGCTGCCGAGGGCGATCAACAGGACCAGGGCCACCACCGCGGCGACCGCCGTCACCGCCAGCAGGTCGACTCGCTCCGTCTTGGCCGGCCCGGCAGGTCCGCACCCGCCGCGACCCGACCAGCTTCTCCAGAAGCGCATAGCTCTTCGTTTAGCACAGCACAGCACGTCGATGACGAGTCGCGCCGACACGGGACTGGCAGGCCGACACGGGACTGGCAGGCCGACACGGGACTGGCAGGCCGACACGGGACTGGCAGGCCGACACGGGACTGGCAGGCCGACACGGGACTGGCAGGCCGACACGGGACTGGCAGGCCGACACGGGAC
>JAJZLP010000128.1 GCA_021803325.1 Actinomycetes bacterium | reverse complement strand
GCTGCCGACAACATCCAGATCCACGGCGGCATCGGCTTCACCTGGGAGCACGACGCTCACCTGTACTTCAAGCGAGCCAAGAGCTCGGAGCTGCTCTTCGGCGATCCCGCATACCACCGGGAGCTGCTGGCCCAGCGCATCGGGATCTGAACGGACGGGCCGTGATCGCCGACCGTTCCGTCCGCTGACGCCTTCCGTTGCCGTCGTCTGTTCCGGACCCGTGGGAGCAGGTCGAAGGACCTGTGGGTGTCCTGGCCGTGCACGTCGCCGGTGGGCTGTCGCTCGTGCCGGGGGCGCCCGCCGCGGGTGCGGGCCGCACGCTCTTGGTGTGCCCAGGTCTGCCGACGGAGCCCGGGGCGGCTGCTCGAACCGGGCGTACCTTCCCGGGACTGGCCGACCGCCTGGCGGCAACGTCGGGCTGGCGGACGATCGCCGCCTGCCTGCGAGGCGTTGGGCCTTCGGATGGGGACTTTTCGCTGGCGGGCTGGCTCGACGATCTCGGCACGCTCGTCGACCTGGCTGCCGGCGCCAGTGGCACCGTGTGGATCGCCGGGTTCGGCGTGGCGGGATCGATGGGGGTGTGCCTGGCGGCGCGCGACGAACGGGTGCGGGGCGTGGCGACGCTCGGGTCCCCCGCGTCGTTCGCCGGCTGGGCGGAACGGCCGGCCGACGTCGTGACAGCGGTTCGCCGGCTCGGGGTGCTGCGCGACGCTGCCTACCCGCCGGACCCGGTGGCATGGTCGGCGGTTCCGGGGCTGCAGCCCGCCCAGGCCGCAGCTGGCATGTCGCCGCGTTCGCTGTTGGTGGTCCACGGTGTCGAGGACGACGTGGTGCCGGTGGCCGACGCCCGGGCGCTGGCGGCGGCGGGTCGGCCTGACGCCGAGCTCCGGCTCCTTGCCGGTGCCGGCCACCGCCTTCGTCCCGATCCCCGGGCCGTCGCGTTGCTGCTCGGCTGGCTGGAACGGCAGGGCCCGTGACGGGCGGGTCTCGTTCGAAGTTCTGCACCTGCACCTGCACCTTCTCCAGAACCCGGGCGTCCTCCGGGCCCAGCGCCCCGGCGTGCTCCAGGTCCAGGTCCAGGTCCAGATCCAGCGCCCGGGCGCGGTCCAGGTCCACCACGTGGTCCAGCGCCAGCCCGGCTCGGTGCCGAGGTCGCCGGCGGCAGTGATGGGGTCCGGCCGCCGGTCACGGCACCGCCTGGGCAGCAGATCAAGGCGGTCGGCGATGCCCGGCGGCCTGGTGCTGGCCGTGCTGGTGGCGGTCCTGGCGCTGCTGTCCGCGTGCGGCAGGGCTGTCCCGGTCGCGGCGGTGGCGAACCCTCCTGCCAACCAGCCCCCGAACCCGGACTACCCGTCGTTCTGCGCGCCGGCCGGGGTCGACGTCAGAGCTGTATGTGTCGGCCTTGCCCTCGGTGCGCTGGACCAGGCAGGTGCCGCTGAAGGGCTGCCTCCCCTGGCACTGCCGGCAACCATCGCGGCCATGCCGGTTGCCGAGCAGGTGTTCGTCGTGGTCGATGCAGAACGTGTGGCTCGCCACCTGGCGCCGTTTGCCGGCATGTCGGTCGCCCTCGATGCCGAAGCGTCGCGTGCTGCAGCCAGCGCGCAGCTCCCCGCCGACCCCGGTGGCCAGTACCGGACGGCCGACGAGGAGTGGATCGGGGGAGCGGTGAACGGTTTGGACGTCGTCGACGAGTGGCTGTACGACGACGGCCCAGGGAGCGGTGTACAGGCCTGCGGGCGCTCGACATCGTCGGGATGTTGGGCTGACCGCAAGATCGTTCTCGCCACGCTGGGCGCCGGCTCGAACGGGAGCGCGGGACTGGTCATGGGAGTGGGGTTCGATCCGACTGGGGACACGACGGTTGGGGACCGGGGCGGCACGTCGTTGGCTGCCGTCTTCGCCGCTGCTGCCCAGCCTGGCCCGCTCGCCTACACATGGGCTGCGGCGCGTCAGGCGACCGTCCGGGGCCGGCTGGCGCCGATCACCCGGCTTCCTTCCGGCGAGGCGACGAGCGGGATCCCCGATCCGTCCGGCAACGTCGCTCCCGTACCCGACTACCCGCGGATCTGCGCGCCGAGCGGGACCGACAGCTCTGCGCCGTGCCTGGCGGCGGTGCTCGGCGCCGTGAACCACGCCCGGGCGCTCGAGGGTGTGCGGCCCATGGTGCTGCCAAGCGACTTCGGCCAGCTCCCCATCCCCGAGCAGCTGTTCGTGGCGGTCGACCTGGAGCGCGTGGACCGGGGATTGCCGCCGTTCGTCGGGCTGACCGCCGCGCTCGACGCCGACGCCGCCATCGGCGCTCGACGGGCCCAGGACCCGCCCATCCCGCCGGGGCCGGTCATCAGCGCCGACACAGAGTGGGCCGGAGGCTCGGTGAACGGCCTCGACGCGGTGTACGGCTGGATGTACGAAGATGGTGCGAACAGCGGCAACCTGGACTGCCCGCATGCCGGCGCGTCCGGCTGCTGGGGGCACCGACATGGCATCCTGGACGTGTTCGGGACGGTCGGCACCGTGGCGATGGGAGCGGCGATCGACCCGACGGGAGACACCAACGCCGGGGATCGCGGTGGCACGTCCATGACGGCGGTGTTGGCGGTGATGGACACGCCGCCGGGGCCCTTCGTCTACACATGGGCCCAGGCGGTTGCAGCCGGCGCCGACGGGGGAACGCCAACGGGTCCGGGACCCGCTTCAAGACCGGGATCGGGGTCCTGAAGGTCCGGGGTGCTGGGGGAGCGGACTGCTGCACCGTGGTGTCAGGCGTGGTGTCAGGCGTGGTCGGCGACGTCGCCAGCGGCCAGGGTCTGCGCGGATTCGAGCCTGAACGTCGCCGCAGTTCAGGAGGGGCGAGTCGAGGGCTTTGCCGATGCTCTGAGAGCGGTGGGGTGCTGCGTGGCGTGGAGAGCGTCATCTTCGACCCGACGCGACCGGACGGCGCTGGTCGCGAACGGCGATGGTCCGAACACGGCTACGTTCCCGGCTCGGCCTGTTCGACGGCGTCGTCGATGGCAGCGCGCAGGCGGCGGGCGGCCGCCCGGGGGTCATCGGATTCGGTCAGGTAGCGCACGACGACGAAGTGGCGGGCGCCCACCGCCGCTAGCTCGCCGACGATGTCGGGCGTGACGCCACCGGTGACGAAGACGGGGCGCGGTGACCGCTGCACGGCGAGGTGGAGATAGCCGGTGCCGGTGCCGGGGCGGCCCGGCTTGGTCGGTGTGGCGTTGACCGGTCCCGCCGAGATGTAGTCGACCGGTTCCGCCAAGCTTCCGGCGAGCTCGTCGGGGGCATGGGTGGACAGGCCGACGATGCGGTCGGGGCCGACGATGGTGCGCGCCACGGCGGGCTCGATGTCGTCCTGGCCGACGTGGACGCCGTCGGCGCCGGCGGCGATGGCCAGGTCGGGTCGGTCGTTCACGATGGCCGGCACGCCGTGTGCGGCGCAGACCGCTACCAGCGCCCGGGCTCGGGCGACCAGGGCACGGTCGCCCAGGGACCGCTCGCGCAGCTGCACCACGTCGACGCCTCCGAGGATGCAATGCTCGACGAAGTGCTCCAGGTCGGGCCGGTCGGGCGTGCACAGGTACAGCCGCCGCCCGGCCAGGTCGCCTGCAGTCACCGGGTGCCGTGGGCGCGCCGGGTCGCCCCGCTCTCGACAGGAGCACTCGTCACAGGAGCGCGCTTCGCTCGAGCCCGCTTCGCAGGAGCGCGTCCGGCGGGGACGCCCGTGGTAGTGCTGGGGTCCGCGGTGGTGCTGCGGTCCGTGGCGGTGGCTTGCCTGGAGCCAGCGGCGCCGACGGCCGCCTTGGCTGCGGCTTTCGCCGCTGCCTTGGTGGCTCGCACGGCGGCCAGCGAGGCATCGTCCACGATGTCGGCCACCGACCGGAAGGACCCTGGCTCGCCGAACGGATCGGTCGCTTCCTGCCACCCGTCGGGGCGGGCTCCGAACTGCTTGGCCAGCAGCGCGGCGAAGATCCGGGCTTTCTGCTCGCCGAAGCCGGGCAGAGCCCGGAGGCGACGCACCAGGTCGGTGCCCGAGACAGCATCGGTCCAGATCCGGCTGGCATCGCCGTCGTAGTGGTCGGCGATCTCCCGGCATGCGTCTTGCACCCGTCGGGCCATCGACCCGGGGAAGCGGTGCAGCGCCGGAGGTGCTGCGAAGATCGCCGCGAGTCGGTCCGGGTCGGCGTCAGCGATCGCCCGGGCATCGAGGGTGGCGCCGAGCCGGTCCTGCAAGGCCAGCGGCGCAGCGAAGGCCCGTTCCATGGGGATCTGCTGGTCCAGCACCATCCCGATCACGAGCGCCAAGGGGTCCGAGGCGAGCAGGGCGTCGGCGTCGGGGTCCAGAGCCAGGTGCACGGTGGTCACGGGCGAGACAGTAGCGGCACCTGGGCACGAAGCATCGAGCGGCCGCTGCTCCGGCTCCTCACGCCGCGTCGACGACATGCACCGCCGGATTCTCGAGCTCGGCCAGCGGTTCTACGCGCACAGCGGTGTACTGGGCTTCATCGGGCACAGCGGTGTACTGGGCTTGCTCGCACACAGCGGCGTGCAGCCGCCGCGGCGGCCAGGCCCTTCGGGAGTCGGCGGCAGACCGGCGGTCCACCTGTGGCTGGGTGCCCATCGCATCGGAGCCGCCGGCCGCCGGCTGCCGCCGGAGGCTGGCAGCGATCAGGACCGCCAGGGTTCCGGCGCCTCCGGATCGATCCCGTAGGTGGCGATGGCGTCGGCGACCTCATCCGCCTTGACGTCGCCTGATCGGGCCAGGGCGGCGAGGACGGCGACGACGACGTGAGGCATGTCCACCTCGAAGAAGCGCCGCAGCTGCTCGCGCGTGTCCGACCTCCCGAACCCGTCGGTCCCGAGGGAGGTGAAGGGCCGGGGGACGAAGCGAGAGATCTGGTCCGGCACGGCACGGAGGTAGTCGGTCACCGCCACAACGGGCCCGTCGGCGTCGCCGAGGTGGTCGGTTACCAGCGGCACCCGCGGTGCCTCCGTCGGATGGAGCCGGTTCCAGCGTTCGGCGGCCAGGGCATCGTCGCGCAGCTCGGAGAACGAGGTGACCGACCAGCAGTCCACCGACACGCGCCAGCGCTCGGCCAGCTCGGCCCGGGCGGCCATGGCTGCTTGCCACATGACACCTGAGAACAGGATGGTGGCACGCCGACCGCTCTCGTAGCCGACGCCGTGACCCGCTGCATGCTCGGCGGATCGTCCTCCGCCGCTGCGCCCGCCGCTTCTGGCGTTGGCGCGAGCAGCGGCACTGCTCCGTGCCACGTCAGCGGTCTTCCCCACAGCGGGCGTGGCTGCGGGCGCTGCGGCGATGGTGGCGCCACCAGGGACGTCGGCCGGTGGGGCGAAGCGGTACATGCCCTGGAGGATCCCGCGGCGCACGGCCTCGCCGGCCTCGCCTTCAGGCAGCGGGGGCATGGCGTAGGTCTCGTTGTAGAGCGTCAGGTACCAGAACCGGTCCTCGGGGTCGGGACCCAGCGTGCGTCGGACGGCCTCCTCCATGATCACGGCGATCTCATAGGCGAACGCCGGATCGTAGATCCGTGCCGCCGGGTTGACCGAGGCCAGGAGCGGTGAGTGCCCGTCGTCGTGCTGCAGGCCCTCGCCTTGCAGGGTGGTGCGCCCGGCGGTGCACCCGGCGAGCACACCCCGGCCGCGTATGTCGCCGAGCAGCCAGGCGAGGTCCCCTGTGCGCTGGAACCCGAACATCGAGTAGAAGGCGTACACCGGCAGCATGGGGCGACCCCACGTGGCGTACGCGGTGGACAGCGCGATGAATGCGGCCATGGCGCCTGCCTCGGTGATGCCCTCCTGCAGGACCTGGCCGCGCCGGTCCTCGGCATAGCGGAGGATCAGGTCGGCGTCGACGGGCGTGTACCGCTGGCCGTCGGGCGCGTAGATGGCGGTCTCGGCGATGATCGGCTCCATCCCGAAGGTCCGCGCCTCGTCGGGGACGATAGGCACGACGACCGAGCCGATGGCCTTGTCGCGCACCATGTTCCGCAGCAGCCGCGAGAATGCCATCGTCGTCGACGCCGCCTGCGCACCCGAACCGGCCAGCAGGTCGCCGAACACGCTCGCGGCCGGAGCGGGGACGGGGTGCGGCCGCACCACGCGGCTGGGGACCGGCCCGGCGAGCACGCTGCGACGCGCCACCAGGTACTGGTGCGCCTCTGAGTCGTCCGGCGGGCGATAGTAGGGCGGGAGGTCGGCGTCGAGCGCATCGTCGGGGATCTCGGGCTGCAGGTACAGGCGGTCGCGCAGGGCCGTGAGCTGCGCCCTCGTCATCTTCTTGATCTGGTGGGTGGCGTTGCGGGCCTCGATCTCGGGTCCGAGCGTCCACCCCTTGATGGTCTTGGCCAGGATGACCGTTGGTGAGCCGTTGGCCTCCGAGGCCCGAGCGTACGCGGCATACAGCTTGCGGTAGTCGTGCCCGCCGCGTGGCAGCGACTGGAGCTCCTCGTCGGAGAGGTGCTCGACCAGGCGGCGCAGGCGGGGGTCGGGCCCGAAGAAGTGCTCGCGGATGTAGGCGCCCGATTCGGTGGCGTACTTCTGGAACTGGCCGTCGGGCGTGGTGTTCATCTTGTCGAGCAGCACCCCGTCGACGTCGCGCGCCAGCAGCTCGTCCCAGCGCGACCCCCAGACGACCTTGATCACGTCCCAGCCGGCGCCGCGGAACATCGCCTCTGCTTCCTGGATGATCTTGCCGTTGCCGCGCACCGGCCCGTCAAGGCGCTGCAGGTTGCAGTTGACCACGAAGATCAGGTTGTCGAGGTGCTCGCGCCCAGCGACACCGAGCGCGCCGATCGACTCGACCTCGTCGAGCTCGCCGTCACCGAGGAAGGCCCATACCCGGCTGGCACTGGTGTCGACCAGCTCGCGGTTGAGCAGGTACCGGTTGACGTGCGCCTGGTAGATCGCGCAGATGGGGCCGAGGCCCATCGACACCGTCGGGTACTCCCAGAAGTCCGGCAGCATCCGCGGATGGGGATAGCTCGGCAGGCCGTCGCCGTCGACCTCCTGGCGGAAGCTGTCGAGCTGGCGTTCGTCGAGGCGGCCCTCGACGAACGCCCGGGCGTAGATGCCAGGCGACGCGTGCCCCTGGATGAACACCTGGTCACCGAAGCCGCCGTCGGCCTTGCCGCGGAAGAAGTGGTTGAACCCCACCTCGTACAACGACGCCGAGCTGGCATAGGTCGACAGGTGGCCGCCGATCCCCTCGCTGCGCTGGTTGGCGCGAGTCACCATGACCGCAGCATTCCAGCGGATGTAGGCGCGGATCCGGCGTTCGACCAGCTCGTCGCCGGGGAACCACGGCTCCTGGTCGGGCGGGATGGAATTGACGTAGGGCGTGGACACGAGCGCCGGAAAGCCCACCTGGGCAGCTCGGGCCCGCTCCAGCAGCTTCATCAGGAGGAAGCGGGCGCGGGTGCGTCCCGCGGTCCCGACGACGGCGTCGAAGGAGTCGATCCATTCCGTCGTCTCCTCAGGGTCGATGTCGGGCAGCTGGTGGGACATCCCATCGAAGAGCACTGCGCCATGCTACGACCGACCGGCCGGTCGGTGGGTTACCCCGGTCGGTGGGTCACCCCGGTGTACTTCGATCCGGCCCGTCCCCGATCAGGCGAAACCGGCGATGGGATGGGGTCGATAGGGCTCGGCGAGTGCGGCGAACTCCGAGGCATCGAGCGACACCTGCAGGGCAGCCAGTGCGTCGTCGAGATGCTCAGGGCGGGTCACCCCGACGATGGGGGCGGTCACCACCGGCTGGTGCAGGACCCATGCCAGGGCCACTTGGGCTCGGGGCACGCCGTGCCCGTCGGCCACCTCGCCGACACGGTCCACGATGGCGCGGTCGCCGGCGTCGGAGCCGTACAGGCTGCGACCGAAGGCGTCGGTGGCGGAGCGCTCGGTCTGGTCGTCCCATGGCCGGGTCAGGCGGCCGCGCGCCAGGGGGCTCCACGGGATGACCCCGATGCCCTGGTCGGCGCACAGGGGGAGCATCTCTCGCTCCTCCTCGCGCTGCAGGAGGTTGTAGTGGTCCTGCATGCTCACGAAACGGGACCACCCGTGGCGATCGGCCAGGAACAGGGCCTTGGCGAACTGCCACGCGTACATCGAGGACGCTCCGACGTACCGGGCGCGGCCGGAGCGGACGACCTCGTCGAGCGCTGCCAGGGTCTCGTCGATCGGGGTCGTCGGATCCCAGCGGTGGATCTGGTAGAGGTCGACGTAGTCGGTCCCGAGACGTCGCAGGCTGGCATCGATCTCGGCCAGGATGGCCTTGCGGGACAGGCCGCGCCCGTTGGGCCCGGGCCGCATGGCGCCGTGCACCTTGGTGGCGATGACAACGTCATCGCGGGTCGCGAAGTCCCGCAGGGCCCTGCCCACGATCTCCTCACTGGTGCCGTCGGAGTAGACGTTGGCCGTGTCGAAGAAATTGATGCCGGCTTCGATCGACCGGCGGATCAGCGGGCGGCTGGCCTCCTCGTCGAGGGTCCAGGGATGGTTGCCCCGGTCGGGCGCGCCGAAGCTCATGCAGCCGAGGCAGAGGCGCGAGACCTGCAGACCGGTGCGGCCCAGGTTGGTGTAGTCCACGGAACCTCCTCGGAAGGTGCGGGACCGGGCCATCCGACCCCGGCCGGAGGCTACCGGCCCCGGCGGGTGTGGCGGCCGGCAGGGATCGTCGCTGGCGGGGTCGTCGCCGGCGGGGGTGGCGGCCGGCAGGGCTCGTCGCTGGTGGGGTCGTCGCCGGCGCCGGTGGGTGGCGCCGACGCGGCTGGGGGTGGTCATCTTCAGGGTGGTCGGGGGTGACGGCCGTCGCCTGGGATGTGGATCCTGTCGGCGGGCTGGCGATCGCCTCAGGGCCGGGCGGCCGGTGCCTGGCTCAAGAGCGGGCAGGCAGGCGCCGACAACGATGAGGTGGAGGTTTCCCAGCGCGCACCAGCCGGTTCACGGGCAGACGGTCTTCGGGCAGATCAGCCGGCAGAGATCAACAATTCGGTCACCGGCGTGATCGTGTCGTACATCAGGGACGTCCATGGTGCTGCCGTGCTCGAGCAGGTGCTCCAGCGGGCGGGGGAGAAGCGTTCGCCGGAGGAGCTCCAGGACGCGACACGGTGGAGCAGCGACGCCGAGGTGAAACGCCTGACGGAGATGGCACTGGCAGTGACCGGTGACGACCAGCTGCCCCGGCGTGCCGGTGAGCGCCTGTTCACCGACTACTCCGCCAGCGAGGTCATCGCCATGCTGCGTTCCCTGGGTGACGTGGCGACCGTGCTGCAGCTGGTGGCAGATGCGGCAGGCAAGCAGACGACCCTGGCGACGTTCCGATGCCTGGGGGTCGACGGGTGCGTCGGGCGGGTGGCTTTCCGCATGCACGACGACGGGCTTGCCCGCGCGACGACATGCCAGTACACCATGGGCGTCCTGAGCGCGGTGCCGACGATCTTCGGCATGGCTCCGGCTGCGGTGGTGGAAGAGGCGTGCCAGCTCCGGGGGGACGATTCGT
>JAJZLP010000287.1 GCA_021803325.1 Actinomycetes bacterium | reverse complement strand
AGCGGTAGCGGCGACTGGCCAGGCGAGCCGAGCGGGTTGGCCGTACCCTGATGGCGACGTGCTGTTCAGCCGTCGGCCGGGATGCGGGAACGCTGCTCCAGAACCAGGCCCCGCTGCCCGTCGACTGCCAACGCGACGTCGCCGGCGAGCAACCGCCGCACCGGGTCGCCGACCAGTTCGCGCCGCCAGCCATGGTCGAGCCGCCCTGGCACGCCGGCGAGAAGGTCGGACAGGTCGGCCCGGGTGGCGAGCAAGCTGGTATCGAAACGCTCCTCGTCGGCGATCTGGCGGACGAGACCAGACGCCACCGCCACGATGGCCGGCTCGGCCCGCTCCTCACGCGCCTCGGGCGGAAGGCGCAGCTGGTCGGCACCGAGGGCAAGACCGCGTGCGACGGCTTCGAGGATGGCATCGGCAGCGCCATTGCCAAGATGGCGGCCCTCGACCCCCCGCACCGCCTGCAGATCGGCTCGGCTGGTCGGGGCCCGGTGGACGATGGCGACGAGCGCCAGGTCGGACAGCACCGACCGTCGGGGCAGGTCGAGCTCGGCAGCCCGCCGCTCGCGCCACGCTGCCACTTCCTGCGCCACCCCGCGGGCCGTACCGCGCAGCTGCCGGTGGTCGCGGATGCGCCACCAGGCTTCGTCAGGCTCGACCGGGCGCCGGGGCGTGGCAAGCGCCTGAGCGCACTCGTCGAGCGCCCATTCGAGCCGGCCCAGCGCCTGCAGGCGCTCCACCATGGCCGTGTGCAGGTCGAGAAGATGCACGACGTCGCCAGCGGCATAGGCGAGCTGTTTGGCGCTGAGCGGTCGCGCCATCCAGTCGGTCAGGCGATCGGATTTCGCCAGCGTCACCCGGAGCACGCGTTCGGTGAGCCGACTGAGCGAGGGGGTGGACATGCCCAAAAAGCCGGCAGCCACCTGCGTGTCGAAGAGGTGCGCCGGTACGGCACCGCATGCGGCATCCAACACGACCAGGTCCTGGTCGGCTGCGTGCACGATGGCGGTACCGGGCCCTCGGAGCACATCGGCCAGCGGTGCGATGTCGACGGACAGTGGGTCGAGCAGGGCAACCCGGTCGGACCACGCGACCTGGACGAGCGCCAGGCGCGGATAATAGGTCCGCTCCAGATGGAACTCGGTGTCGATCCCGTAGCGGTCTTCAGCCGCCACCGCTTCGCACACCAAGGCCAGCTGCTGCGGGTCCTCGACGAGCTCGGGGACGACCTGGTTCTGTTGGGTCACGCTGCCGCCAGGTTAGGCGCGCCAGGACCATACCGGGATCCACCGGCCGTCTCCGTGACCGGCGAGCGAGCTTCGGGTCGTTCGCGCCAGGACCATACCGGGATCCACCGGCCGTCTCCGTGACCGGCGAGCGAGCCGCGGGTCGTTCGCGCCAGGACCATACCGGGATCCACCGGCCGTCTCCGTGACCGGCGAGCGAGCCGCGGGTCGTTCGCTGCACCACCACCACCCGTCGACCGCTTTCACCACATCCAGCCCGGCTCGTCGAACACCGGAGGTCGCTCCACTGGGCTTCTGCGCCACGCTTGGCGACGGTGGGCCTCTGCGCCACGCGTGGCGGCGGTGGACGACGGCGGCGCGACTGCGTGCCCCGAGACCGGGGTCAGCCACCCCCACCCGGGAAGAGCGGCCGACGATCTCCCGGCGCTCCGTAGTACGCGAGCTTCAGGTGCTCCCGAACGACCTGATTGTTCACCTCGGTGGTACCCAGCGCATGGGGATCGCCGCTCTTGTCGGTGACGATCAGGGCCACGGGCTCAGGAGCGCTGCTCATATGGTCGGCGATGAGCGCCACCAGGTCCTCGTAACCGTTCGCCGGCGTCTCAGTGAGCAGCATGATGTCGCCGGGCGGGCTCCCCACCTGCACGTCGAACCCATCCACCGCATCGGGCAGGACCTGGTCGACCTCGACGAGGTGTGTTTCCGCTGCGATCCGCCGAGCAACGTCGGTGGGCACCATGATCACCGGACCCATACGGTTCACCTCCGGGTCGGGCTTGTTCCTCGCCGACCTCGATCTCAGAACGAGGCACCCACCACCTGGTGGACACCACCGGCCCGCCGGGTCGGCCGGCCCACACTATTACCCAGCACCCAGCACCCAGCACCCAGCACCCAGCACCCAGCACTGCCGACAGCCAGGCACCCAGCATTGCCGACAGCCCAGCACCCAGCCCCTCCGGCGGCGTCAGGACTGCAGAGCAGCCAATTCGCCAATGAGGCCACGACACGCCGTTTCGATCAGGGCCAAGGCCTCGTCGAAGGCAGCATCATCCCCGCCCCATGGATCGGGGACCTCGTCGTCGCCGACGCCCACCTGCGGATCGAAGGACCGGAGCAGGCGGACCTTGTCGCCGTGGTCGGGCGCCAGGCGGCGGACGGCGGCCAGATTGGCTCGATCCGCGCAAAGGACGAGGTCTGCGGTCATCACATCGTGGGCGGTGATCTGGCGGGCTCGGTGACCGCCAGCCGGCCAACCTCGCCGGCGCAGGGCAGCGTCGGCTCGGCGGTCGGCAGCCTCGCCACGGTGATAGCCAGCCGTCCCGAACGACTCGACCGTCACCGTGCCGGCCAGCCCGCACTCGGCCACCATGGCGCTGGCGACGGCAGCGGCCATCGGCGAGCGACAGATGTTGCCCAGGCACACCATGGCGACACGCATCGGGCAAGTCTCGCAGGCCAACACCGCCCTCGGCGTACGCCGAAACCCGGTCGGCGCAGCCACAACGCCTGCGGCCTCATCCGCCAGCGCAACCCAGACCCACACCTCGTCTGGCCGGGCCCGTCCGCGGAATTGGCCTACCGCCTGGCACCTACCGCCTACCGCCTGACGCCTGACGCCTACCGCCTGACGCCTGACGCCTGACGCCTACCGCCTGGCACCTGGCACCTGGCACCTGGCACCTGGCACCTGGCACCTACCGCCTACCGCCTACCGCCTACCGCCTGACGCTTGACGCCTGACGCCCGACGCCCGACGCCTGACGCCTGACGCCTGACGCCTGACGCCTGACGGGTATCTCAGCGTTGCTCGACCTGGTCCAGGTAGTCGTCGCGCCAGTAGGTGAACCGCTCGTCGGGCAGCAGCAGGCAGTGGGTGGGTACGAGCGCCTCGACGAAGGCCCGGTCGTGGCTGACAGCCACGACGGTGCCGGGCCACCGGCTGAGCATGTCGCCGACCGCAGCGATCGACGGCGGGTCGAGGTTGTTGGTCGGCTCGTCCAGCACCAGCAGGTTGACCTGCCCGGCAGCAAGCATGGCCAGTCCGAGCTTGGCCCGCTCCCCGCCCGACAAGGTGCCCGCCGGCTGGGTGGCGAGGCCGCCGGGCAGCCCGAACGAGCCGAGCAGCGCCCGGCGCTCGGCGTCGGTGGTGAGCACCGAGTCGTCGACGTTGTCGAGAGCGGTCTTGTCCAGATCGACCTGCTCGTGCTCCTGGGCGAAATAGCCGAGCTCGACGTGGTGCCCGAGGTCCACCGTGCCGGCGGTGGGTGCCTGCACACCCGCAAGGCACCGCAACAAGCTCGACTTGCCGGCGCCGTTGCGCCCCACCACCACCATCCGGTCGCCGCGCCGCAGGGCCAGCCCGACGTCCAGGAGCACTTTGCTGTCGCCGTATGCGACGGACAGGCTTGTCACCTCGAGCGGCGTGTCCCCCGAGCGAGGCGGGACCGGCAGCCGGAACTTGGACGCACGCTCGCGACGCACATCAGCGGTCTTGACCCGCTCCATCCGCTCCACCCGTTTGTCGATCGACTTGGCCACTCGGGCCCGCCGGGCCGTGCTGCCGCGCATGGAGTCGGCCAGGGTGCTGAGGCGGGCGATCTCCCGCCCTTCGCGTGCAGCGACGCGCTCTTGGAGGTCGAGACGCTCGCTCAGCTGAGATCGATAGCTCGTGTAGGTGCCCTTGAACTCGTGGAGCGCGCCGTCGGCCAAGTGCAGCACCTTGGTGATGGACCGGTCGAGGAGCTTCAGGTCGTGGCTGACGACAAGCAGTGCGCCACGGAACCGCTCGAGCTGGTCCATCAGCCAACGCTTTGCCGGAACGTCCAGGTGGTTGGTCGGCTCGTCGAGGATCATCACGTCGGGCTCCTGGAACAGCACCCGCATCAGGTCGACGCGTCGGCGCTGACCTCCGGACAGACTGTCGATGTCGTCGAGCAGCAGCTCCTGGCGCAGCCCGAGACCGTCGGCCAGGCGGGCCAGCATCCCTTCCGCCTCGTAGCCGCCGAGAGACCGGAAGTGCTCCTCGGCATCGGTGAACCGCTCGATGTGCTCGGTCGTCGGGTTGTCGGCCATCAGCCGACGGGCTTCGGTCAGCTCGGCGTCGAGGACGTCGAGGCGGCGCGCCGACAGCACGTGCGAAAAACCACTCGGGTCAAGGCCCAGCCCGCCGGGCGCGGGCACCTGCGGCAGGAAGCCTACGACGCCGGTCATGCGGACGTCACCAGACGAGTGCACCTCGGGAGCCGGGTCGCCGACCAGGACCGAGATGAGCGACGATTTGCCCGCGCCGTTCCTGCCGACGATGCCGGCCTTGTCCCCGGGGTTGACGAGGATGGAGGCGTCACGCAGCAGTGTGCGCCCCCCGATCCCGATAGTGATGGCAGATCCGACGATCATCGAAGGTTCGCCGAAGCTCGGGGGCCGCACGCGACGGTCGGCGGGGCCGTCGGGGGTGGGGCGCACGCGACGGCTTGCCCACGCTCATCCTACCGGGCTGAGGTTGGCGCTCCGACCACCGCCAGCTCGTCCTCGCCCGCCGGCTCGGGCAGCACCGCGCCTACAGGTGCCCGGCAGCACCGCGCCTACAGGTGCCCTCGTCAGCGCGCCGCGGCCGGCGCCGCTGCCTTGTCACCTGTCGTAACGGCACGCATCGACCGGAGTCCGCAGGCCCGCTGCAACACGATGGATGCGGGGCACCGTCCCAGAGCGACGAACGCCCACTGGTTGACACCGACCACGCCCGCAAGCAGCAGGAACCACTTCGACACCACCACGCCGAGGAGGACCGACAGCAGGGTGAAGCTGCCAGCCAGGGCGAAGAGGGCGCGTTCCAGGGGCCACGCCGGCCAGCGGCTTGCACGGGCTTCGACGGGCGCCAGCAGTGGGGTGGCCGACGGCGGCACGGTGCCCGGCGGTGCGGTGGGGGGAGTCGGTGTCATGGTTGTGTTCCTCCTTGGAGCAGGGTCTGGACCTGGGCCGCTTGGCGCTGCAGTCCGCCGCAGACTTGCTCGCAGAGCGCGAACAACGTGTCGTCAGCGATGGCGTAGTGGACGGACGTGCCGTGGCGGGTCCGTCCCACCAGACCAGCGTGGAACATGACCCCGAGGTGCTTGGACACGTTCTGCTGCGAGGAGCCGGTGGCCCCCTGCAGCTCCTGGACCGTGGCCGGCCGATCGCGCAGGGCGTCGAGCAGCTTGATGCGCATCGGCTCCGCCAAGACCCGGAAGCGCTGGGCGATCACGTCGATCAACTCGTCCGACAGGGGGTGCGGCAGCAGGACGTCGGTTGCCATCGCCGGATCGTAACACAACTTCCCCGTTGTATACCGTTGCACCGGCATGTAGCTGTCCATCTAGTGCATGGCCTGCAACCCCAGGCTCGTGCTGGCGAGCACGATCCACAGCACCGCCCCGAAGGCGAGCGGTCGGAGGCCGGCAGCCCGGATGTGGTCTGGCCGAGCCGACAGCCCCACGGCGGCCAGAGCGATGGTGATGACGACCAGGCTGGCCTGGCCAGATCCCGACGCGAGACCGGCATCGACCGCACCGACGCTGCGCAGCAGTGATGCAAGCAGGAAGAACACGAGGAACAACGGAACCGTATGCAGCAGCGACCGACCCGTACCGCGCCCGTTCGGCGCGGCCACCGGCGGCTCGCCGCCCGGCACCGAGGTCACCAGTGCCGGTGCAACCCGCCCACCGACGACCAGACCACCGTCGACCTGCCCACCGACGACCAGACCGCCGTCGACCTGCCCGGCCTCGAGCAGACCACCGTCGACCAGACCACCGTTGGCCCGCCCGATATCCACCCGCCCGATCTCGAGCAGACCACCGTCGACCTGGCCGCCATCGACCTGCCCGGCATCGACCAGACCAGCGGCGACCGCTGTGGTGGCCCGAGCCCGGCGTCGGCGGTGCACAGCCAGCGCTGCTGTCACCGGCAGGATCATGAGTGTCCGTGCCAGCTTCACCACCACGCCGGTATGGAGGGAGCCGTGGCCGAACACGCTGGTAGCGGCCACAACCGACGACATGTCATTGACCGCCGTACCAGCCCACAAGCCGAAGGTGCCGCCGCCCATGTGCAGTGCCCGGGCGAGCAACGGGAACGTCAAGACGGCGGCGACGTTGAACACGAAGATGACGGTGATGGCATAGGCCACATCGTCGTCGTCGGGTTCGAGCACGCCTGCGGTGGCGGCGATGGCCGACGCCCCGCAGATGGCCGTTCCCACCCCGACCAGGGTCTGGCGGTCTCCCCGCACTCCGAGCAACCGGCCGACCACCACAGCAGCGACAAGGCCAGCGGTCAGCGTGCCGAGCATCACCAAGCCAGACGACCGCACCGTGGTCCACACCATGCCCAGTGAGATGCCGAACCCGAGCAGCACGATGGCGAGCTTCAGCAACTGGTGGGTGCCGACACGGATCCCCGGCGCCCAAGCAGGCCGGTGGCCGAGGAGGGTAGCGACAGCGATGCCGCCGACCACGGCGACCACCGGGCCGCCGACCTCCGGGACGACCCGCCCCACGCCGTATGCAGCGAGGCCGATGGCGGTCGCGGGCAGCAACCCTGGCACCACGCGCCGCACTGTGCCGGCGACGCGCTCCACCACGCCGACAGGACGGATGCGCTCCAGGACGCCGGCAGAACGGGTCCGCTCCACGATGTCGACGCGACTGGCCCGCTCCAGGACCCTGCCAGTCCTGCGCTGCCGAGGAGCCGCCGGGCTTTCACCGAGGCCGGGCAGCGACCGGGTCTCGTCAAACGACACGTCGGCGGTCGGCAACGGGGCGGGCGGGGATGTCGCGTCGAAGGCCATGCATCGAGGATCCGCCCTGTTCAGCATGTTCGGTAGGGGTCAGTCGCCGCTGGACCCATAGGCTGTGCCTGTGACATCGCCCTGGGAACTGCCCGATCTGGTGTCGCTGCGACTGCTCGTGGAGGCTCTGGACCGCACCAGCATCGGTGCCGCTGCCCGGGAGCTCGGGGTGAGCCAGCCAGCGGCGAGCGAACGCCTGCGGGCACTGGAGGTGCGGCTCGGCGTGCAGCTGTGCATCAGGAGCCCGCGGGGCGTCCGTCCGACGCCGGCCGGAATGGTGGTCCGCGACTGGGCTGCCGACATCCTGGCCGGCGCCGAGCGGCTGGCCACTGGCGTCGCGGCTCTCCGCGCCGAGCAGGCCGGTCAGCTCAGAGTGGCGGCGAGCCTGACGGTGGCGGAGCACCTCTTTCCCGGCTGGGTCCACGCGTTGCGCCGGGCGGCGCCCGACGCCGCCGTACGGCTCGAGGTGGCGAATTCGGCCGAGGTCGCCGCTGCGCTCGGGGCGGGCCGCTGCGACCTGGGGTTCATCGAAGGCGGCAGCGCTCCGAGGACCTTGCAGTTCCGAACGGTGATGCACGACCGGCTCACCGTCGTGGTGGCACCAAGCCATCGGTGGGCACGACGCCGGCCACCGCGGGTCACCCCCGCAGAACTGGCCTCGACGCCGCTCGTCGTGCGCGAAGAAGGCTCAGGGACCAGAGACGTCCTGGAACGAGCGCTCCGCCTCCGGACCCGCCGCCCATCGGCCCACGGCAGCGCCACCGACCGTGACCCAGGCGATGGCCCAAGCCGCGATCCAGGCCGTGACGCAAGCTGTGGGGCCGGCACACCTCCGTTCCGCACTGCGCTCGAGCTCGGGTCCACCCGAGCGGTCACCGCTGCTGTCCTGGCCGGTGAGGGACCAGCCGTCGTGAGCGTGCTGGCCGTCGCCGAATTGCTAGGGCGGGGCGAACTGGTGGCTGTCGACGTCGAGGGGATCGACCTGGCGCGCCGGGTCCGGGCCGTGTGGCGCGAGGGCCACCCGCCGGCAGGAGCGGCGGCGACACTCCTTGCCATCGCCAGCCGCACCGGTCCGACCCTCCGAGACACACCTGCGTGACCCGCGCACGGTCACATACCCCAATGGGTATATTGGCAGAGCGGCCCGCGCGTGGGACCGTTTCCTTGGCACGCGCCGTGATGGAGGGACTGCCCATGTACGAGG
Organism: Actinomycetes bacterium; assembly: GCA_021803325.1. Lineage (GTDB taxonomy): Bacteria > Actinomycetota > Acidimicrobiia > Acidimicrobiales > UBA8190 > JAJZYI01. The sequence goes on along the minus strand of JAJZLP010000287.1, from coordinate 1,268 downwards.
AGATCACCGCCGTCGAGCTGGCCACACGCCTCGGCACCAGCGACGAGCCATTCCTTCTCGACGTGCGCGAGCCCGACGAGGTGGCAGCCTGGGCGATCCCTGGCGTCGTCAACATCCCACTGGGTGACCTTGGACACCGCCTCGGGGAGATTCCCGCCGACCGCCACGTGGTCGTTGTCTGCGCCTCGGGCAACCGGTCTGCGTCCGCTACCGCTGCCCTGATCGGCACGGGATACCGTGCCTCTAATCTGACCGGAGGGATGGCCGCCTGGGGCCGCGTGTACGACACGGCGCTCCTGGAGCTCGACGGAGCCCGGGTGGTGCAGGTCCGACGTCGAGCCAAGGGTTGCCTCTCCTACCTCGTCGGCGCGGGGGACGAGGCGTTCGTGGTGGACCCCTCCATCGACATCGACGTTTACTTGGGGGTTGCCGAACAGCACGGCTGGCGGGTCACCCGGGTGTTCGACACGCACCTGCACGCCGACCACCTGTCGGGTGCGCGTGACCTGGCGAGGACCGCCGGTGCCGTCCTGCACCTGAACCCCGCCGACTCCTTCGAGTTCGCGTTCGAGCCATTGCTCGACGGCGACCGGTTTGTGCTGCCTGGTGGCGCCGAGCTGTCGGTCGCGGCGCTGCACACGCCGGGACACACCGAGGGTTCGACCATCTACTTCGTCGGCGCCGCCGTGCTGACCGGCGACACCTTGTTCGTCGACGGTGTCGGCCGGCCCGATCTCGCTGAGCGCGCCGAGGAATTCGCCCGTAACCTCCACCGCTCCCTGCGCGACAAGGTTCTGCTGCTCCCCGACGAGGTGACGGTGCTGCCCGCCCACTACAGCGACGAGGTGACCGTGCGGCCGGGCGAACCGGTCGGTGCCAGCCTGGGGGACCTCCGGGCTACCGTTGATCCCCTCAACATGGACGAGCAGGCCTTCGTGGCTTGGGCGGTGGCCCGGACCACGGACCGGCCGCCCAACTACGTATCGATCATCGGCGCCAACATGGGACGCAGCGACGTGCCGCCGTCGATGCTGCACTACCTCGAAGCAGGTCCAAACCGGTGCTCGGCATAGCGCCGGAACCCTGCCCCCACACTCCCACCTGGCCGAGCCGACCCACCTGAACGAGCCGGCCCACCTGGCCGGGTCAGCCGGCCTCGACGAGCCGGCCGGCCTGGACGAGCCGCCCCACCTCGACCTGCTGGCCCACCTGGCCGAGCCGGTGGCCTGGACCTGCCGATCCCTTTGGCAGAGCCGACCCAACTGTCC
>JAJZLP010000085.1 GCA_021803325.1 Actinomycetes bacterium | reverse complement strand
GTCAGCGCCGGCAGGGTCAGCGGCAGCACACCACCAGGGCCGGTGCCAGTGCTCGGCCGGATCTCAGTGCTGGTGCGCGGCCGGAGGCCGGTTGCGGGTGTCGAGCCAGCGCCGGAACCCTGCAGCGTTGGAGTGCACCCCGTTGAGCGTGTCCAGCTTGTCCCGATGTGCCGGGTCGACGCCGGCCAGCTCTGCACCGAAGGCGGCGTCGAGTGCGGCCGCGATGTCCTCGCCCGCCTTCCAGGCCTGCTCGGCCACCTCGGCCCAGCGGCGCAAGGTGCCGGCGGCCTCGTCGAGCAGGTCGGCCGGATTGCCGATGAGCCCGTAGTGGGCGAGGGCCAGCCCGGTGGGCCGGCGCTCGCCGAACCGGCGCAGCGACGTGAGCGCCTGGTCGAGGTCGAAGTCCGGCGGCGGCGTCGACGGCCGCAGCACGCCGGCGTCGGGAAGGCGGACCCCCACGGCGTCCCCGGCGAACAGCACGCCGCTGAGCGAATCGTGCAGAGCCAAGTGGTGCTTGGCGTGCCCCGGGGAGTCGACGGTGGTGAGGACACGGTCGGGTCCGATCCGCAGCTCCTCACCGTCGGCCAGCACGTGGATGCGCTCGGCCGGCGTTGGATCGAGCCGCCCGTACAGCGAGTCGAGCAGCGACCCGTACACCCGCGATGCCGAGTCGACGAGGCGGCCAGGGTCGGCCAGATGCCGGGCACCACGCTCGTGGACGTACACCGTGGCACGGGGGAACGCCCGCGCCACGTCGCCGACCCCGCCGGCGTGGTCGAGGTGGATGTGAGTGACAGCGACGCCGGCAAGATCGGCGGGTGCCACGCCGAGCTCGTCGAGCGCCGCCAGCAGCGTCGGCACGGAACTCTGGCTGCCGGTCTCCACCAGCACAGGTGCCGGACCCTCGATCAGGTACCCGGCAGTGACCCGCTCCCAACCCCCGAGCAGGGTGTCGATCTCGATCACGCCGGGGGCGATGAGCCGGCTCATCGAGACCCTCCCGACGCGACCGAGGTTCCATCCGCCCCTGCGGGGACAGCGGGCACCGCCACGCCCGCCACGCCAACCGGCAGCACAGGAACGGTCACCGGAGCGCCCGCCACGCCCACCACGTCGACCGACAGCACAGGAACGGTCACCGGAGCGCCCGCCACGCCCACCACGTCGACCGACAGCACAGGAACGGTCACCGGAGCGCCCGTCACGCCCACCACGTCGACCGACAGGATGGGTACCGTCACGCCCACCACGTCGACCGACGGGAGGCGTACCGTCACGCCTACCACGCCAACCGGCACGACGGACGCCGTCACGAGCCGACCTCGATGACGACCTTGACGTCGTCGTCCCGGCGGTCGAGCGCGTCCTCCCACGACGCGATGGGCACACGGCGCGACACCACACGGGCGAGCCAGGCGCGGTCGGCAGCGGCCAACGCGCCAGCAGCGGACTCGTAGTGCCGGCGGTTGGCGTTGACCGAGCCGACGGTGGCTTCGTTCTCCAGCACCATCGACCGGTTGAGGATGCCGGCGTCGACGTCCAGGGTGCGACCCCCCGAGGACACCCCGGTGAGGCAGACCACCCCGCCAGGGCCGACATGCTCCATGGCGTCGAAGACGAGCGAGCCGACCCCGGTGCATTCGATGACGACATCGGGCGCGTCGACCGCCTGGTGCAGCGGGCCGGTGTGGTACGTCGCGCCCAGGTCCTTGACCAGATCGGGCTTGGGACCCGAGGCCACCTGGTCGATGACGTGGACGTCCATGCCGCGCTGGACGCCGATCATGGCAGCGAGCAGACCGATCGGGCCGGCGCCGGTCACCACCACCGTCCTCGGCGACCAGTGTGCCCGGCCGCCGATCCGGTCCACCTGCTCCCAGGCCTTGGCCACCACGCTGGTCGGCTCCAGCAGCACGCCCAGCGTGCCGAGCGAGCTGTCGACCTTGACGACGTAGTCGGGGGTGATCCGGTAGCGCTCGGAGCAGTAGCCGTCGTGCTCCTTGATGCCCCGCTCGGTGTACTGCCCGTTGCGGCAGAAGTCCCACTCACCCACGGCGCAGTTGGCGCAGGGCACGGGATCAGGCCGCCGGACGATCCCCACCACCAGGTCACCCTCGGCCAGGTCCCCTCCAGCGGGCGCCTGCAGCACCCGCCCGATGGACTCGTGCCCGAGCACCAGGCGGTCGCGCCCCGGCGGAGCCCACCCGTACTCGCCCGACAGGATCTCGATGTCGGTGCCGCACACGCCGACGCCCAACGTCTCGACCAGCACCGGCCCATCGGAGTCGGGCGGCTCGGGGACGTCGTCGAGCCGGGCACTGCCCTTCTGCATGGGTTGCACGGTCAGTGCCTTCATCGGTGCGCTCCTCCTTCGCCGGCACGGGCCGGATCGATCTCGACCCCCACACGTGGCGCCCCGACGCAACAGCCGGAGCGGGCTCCGCTCTCAGGTTCCCTTGGTACTGCCAGATCGCTTGGTGCTGCCAGATCCCTTGGTACTGCCAGATCCCTTGGTACTGCCAGATCCCTTGGCGCTGCCGTGGCCGACGCGAGCGGCTCGAGTCCCCCGGCCCATGCCGAGGAAGCGGCCCTGCAGGCGCATGGAGCGACCCTGCGAGCGGGTGACGGCCCGGCGCATCATCTGCAGCACTTCGGGCTGCTGTTCGGAGTAGTCCATGCGGTCGCCCGACAGGTTGTAGGCCGCGTTGACCAGCGACACGTGCGAGAACGCCTGCGGGAAGTTGCCCACCTGCCGTTTGGCCCGTGCGTCGTACTCCTCGGAGAGCAGCCCCAGGTCGTTGCGCAGAGCGAGCAGCCGCTCGAACAGGGCATTGGCGTCGTCGGTGCGACCGAGCAGGCACAGGCAGTCGGCCAACCAGAACGAGCAGGCGAGGAAGGCCCCCTCGTGTCCTTGCAGCCCGTCGACGTCGCCGGCGTCCTCCGCCCGGTAGCGCAAGACGAAGCCGTCCTCGGTGAGGTCGCGCTCTACCGCCTCCACCGTGGACCGCACCCGCTCGTCGGTCGCGGGAAGGAACCCGACGAGGGGGATCATGAGGAGACTGGCATCGAGCCCGGTGCTGCCGTAGTACTGGGTGAACGCCCCGACGTCGGCGTTGTAGCCCTTGGCGCACACCTCGGCGTGGATCTCGTCTCGAAGTGCCCGCCACCGGTCGACCGGCCCGGCGAACCCGCAGTCCTCGACCGAGCGGACCGCCCGGTCGACAGCGACCCACGCCATGACCTTGGAGTGGGTGAAGTGGCGCCGGGGACCGCGCACCTCCCAGATGCCGTCGTCGGGTTCGCGCCAGCGGGTCTCGATGAAGTCGAGCAGGGCGAGCTGCAGGTCCCACGCCGATTCACTGGGGGGATCGCCGGCCCGGGCCGAGTCGTACAGGGCGGACATGACCTCGCCGTACACGTCGAGCTGGAACTGCCCGGCCGCCGCGTTGCCGATGCGGACCGGGGCGGACCCCTCGTAGCCGGAGAGCCAGTCGGCCTCCCACTCCTCGAGCCGGCGCTCCCCGGCAGGCCCGTACATGATCTGCAGGTCTGCGGCGTCACCGGCGACCGCCCGCAACAGCCAGTCACGCCAGGCCATGGCCTCCTCGTGATAGCCGCCCTGCATCAGCGCCTGCAGGGTGAGGGTGGCATCGCGCAGCCAGCAGTACCGGTAGTCCCAGTTCCGGCCGCCGCCGAGGGTCTCGGGCAGCGACGTGGTCGCAGCCGCCACGATGCCGCCGGTCGGCTGGTAGGTCAGGGCCTTCAGGGTGACGAGCGAGCGCACCACCGCCGGGCGCCACGCGCCGGTGAACGTGCACTGGGCGGACCACTCGGTCCACCACGTCTCGGTCTCGTCGACGGCGAAGACGGCGTCGATCGGCCGCGGCGGCTCCTCGTGCGACGGGAACCAGGTGAGGACGAACGGGACGTGCTGGCCCGCAGACACGGTGAACTCCGCCACCGTGGTCCGGTCGCGGCCCTGGGTGTGCACCGTGGTCCACAAAGCGAGGCCGTCGGGTCCGGCCAGAGCGGTGAGCAGACCGTCGAGGCGGCGGACCCACGGCACCACCTGGCCGTAGCCGAAGCGCATGACCAGGTCCATCTTCATCTGGACGGTGCCGGACACGCCCTCCACGATGCGCACCACCTGCGGGTGCGTCTCACGGATGGGCATGCAGTCGACGACACGAACGGTGCCGCCGTCGGTGTCGAATTCGGTCTCCAGGACCAGCGTGTCGCCCCGGTAGCGTCGGCGCACCGCCCGCCCGCCCGCGGCAGGAGCCAGACGCCAGCGGCCGTTGTCACCGTCGCCGAGCAGCGCGGCGAAGCACGCCTCGGAGTCGAAGCGGGGCAGGCTCAGCCAGTCGATGGACCCGTCGGCACCGACCAGCGCAGCGGTGTGGGTGTCCCCGATCAGGCCGTAGTCCTCGATGGGCAGGCTCACGGCGCCCATTCTTACCCGGTCAGACCCGTCGACATGGGGTCGGGCGTCGCTCCCGGTGCCCACGGGAACCCACCTGGTGGCCCGGCGTCGTGGCGCAGGAGCCGCCGTCAGTTCACGCAGGCCTGGGTCGACACCGCTGTGGTCGAGGTGACGGCCTTCTGCACCTCCTGCAGGACTGCCGGCGTGGCCAGCGCATAGCCGATCCCGCCGTTGGTGGTCGACCGGGCGAACACGACGCCCACCACCGTGCCGTTGGGCTCGACCAGAGGTCCCCCGGAGTTTCCCGGGCGGATGGTGGCGTCGATCTCGTAGACCTCGCGGGTGATCTGGACCTTGCCGTAGATGTCGAGACCCGTCGCCTCAAAGCCCGCGGCCACCGCGGCGGGTACCGCTGTGAACGGCCCGCCCCCCGGATAGCCGAGCGCTGCGCCGACCACGCCCCGGTGCACGAGCGACCCGTCGATGGTGAGCGACGGGACGTGCAGGCCGGGGACCCGCAGGACGGCGAGGTCGAGGCGGGGGTCGAACAGCACCACCTCCGTCGGGTACGGACCGCCGTTCAGGGCCTCGACCACCGGGTGGTGGATGCCGGCGACCACATGGGCATTGGTCACCACCAGGTCACCATCGGTCACGAACCCCGAGCCCTCCTGGATGATCCCGCCGCAGCCCTGGCCCACGATCTTGACGGTGGAGCTCTCCGCCGCCTGCTCGGCTGCGGCGACCTCGGCGTTGCTCGGGGGCGACACCGGCCCCGCCGCTGCGGGCGGCAGCCCCGAGAAGACCACCGGAAAACCCTCCGACGACAGGAACGACTCGATCTTCGAGAACAGCGCCGGCGGCTGCGGCATGACGCTGTCGAGCGCCCGCACGATGCGCGACCGGCTGATGCCGGCGTCGAGCGTGTCGAACCGGCTGTTGACGAGGACGCTGGCGACCATCCAGGTCGCCACCAGCGTGGCTGCCACCGCCACTGCCACACCCATCCCGGCGTCGACCGGCCCCAGTCGCAGCCGGTGCAAAGCCACGCTCGAGTGGGCGCCGACGAGCCGGCCCAGCCCGCCGACCAGGCCAGCCATGCCGAAGACGACGACGGCGGCGATCACGGTCTTCGCCGTCGGGGTGTGGACGAGGTTGGCCAGTGGTGGTGTGAGGAGCGCGCCGATCACCAGACCGAGCCAGAAGCCGCCGAACGAGAAGACCTGCATGGCCGCACCCTGGCGCAGGCCGTGGACGGCCGAGAGCGCGACGAGGACCAGCAGCACGATGTCCACCCAGTTCATCGCTCCCGATCCTTTCCGATGCGCGCCGGCAGCGTCGTGCACGGCCGCGAGGTGGACCGAGGCCGAACCGTACGGCGACGATGTCCGGAGGCAGGGGTCGTGTCGTCCATGAGCACGTAAGGTTGCCACGGGCACCGGGCCACCGTCGGGTGCGGCGGCGACCCGGCCGGCGACAGGGGGCCAGACATGGGTGACGTCATCGACGAGATCCGGGCGATCGTGGGCGACGGCAACGTCACCGCGGGGGACGCCGTCAGCGAGGACGACACCCACGACGAGTGCCTGACGGTCGCCCCGGTCCGGCCGCTGGCCGTGGTGCGCCCGGCGTCTACCGCCGACGTGTCGGCTGTGCTCGCCTGCTGCGACCGGTCCGGAGTGCCGGTCACGGCCCGGGGCGCGGGCAGCGGCCTGTCCGGCGGGGCTGTGGGGCGGTCCGACGGGATCGTCATCGCCTTCGACCGCATGACCGAGGTGCTGCACCTCGACGCGGCCAACCAGGTGGCCGTGGTTCAGCCTGGGGTGACGTTGGCCCAGCTGGACGAGGCGGTGGCCGGCGCCGGGCTGGTCTATCCGGTCGAGCCGGGCGAGCCCAGTGCCACCATCGGCGGCACGGTCGCCACGAACGCCGGGGGGATGCGGGCGGTGCGCTACGGCGTGACCCGCAACCACGTGCTCGGCCTGGAGCTGGTGCTCGCGTCGGGCGACGTCGTCCGGACGGGGGGCCGCATGGTCAAGCTGTCGACCGGGCCCGACCTGACACAGCTGGTCATCGGCTCCGAGGGGACCTTGGCGCTGGTCACCGAGGTGACGCTGAAGCTCCGGCGGCGAGCCCAGGCCCGGGCCACCCTGCTGGCGCCGTTCGCCGACCTGCCGGCGTTGGCCGGCGCCATCCCCGCCCTGATCGCCAGCGGTGTCGAGCCGCTCATGCTCGAGTACCTGGACATGCTGGCCATGGCCGGCGTGACCGATGCTGCCGGCATCGACCTGGCGGTGCCTCCCACGGTGCGGGAGCAGGCCAGCACTTACCTCGTCGTCGCCCTGGAGGGGCGCAACCACGACCTGGTCGACGCCGACGTCGAGGTGGCAGGCACGGTGCTCCAGGACCAGGGCGCCCTGGACGTGTTCGTCCTCGAACCTTCGGCCGCCGCCGAGCTGGTCACCGCACGCGAGCGAGCGTTCTACGCCGCCAAGGCAGCCGGCGCTGACGACATCGTGGACGTGGTCGTGCCCCGCGCCGCCATCCCCGACGTGCTGGCCCGCGCCGCCGAGCTGGCGGCCGCCTCGGGCGCGTTGGTGACCGGGTGCGGGCACGCCGGTGACGGCAACGTGCACCTGTCGGTGTTCCAGCGCGACCCCGAGCGCCGCCACCAGCTGCTCGACAGCCTGTTCCGATGCGCGCTCGATCTCGGCGGCGCGGTGTCGGGCGAGCACGGCCTCGGCCGAGCCAAGCGCGACGCCTTCGCGACCCTGGCCGACCCGACCCTGCTGGCGCTGCTGCGCCAGGTCAAGCACGCCTTCGACCCGAAGGGCATCTTGAACCCGGGAGTGGGACCGGTCGGCGGCCAGGCATCGGACGCGCCGTAAGGGCCGAGGGAGGTGGCCGCTGGATCGGGACATCGAGTGGATCGGGACATCGGGGCCGGCACGTCGTACGGTGTTCGGCACGGGTCCCGGGTCGACCGGCACGGGTCCTCGGGGAACGGCTCGGACCAGGGAGAGACCGGCTCGGGCCAGGGGGAAGGAGCACCATCGATGAACGGCGCCGAGCGGACGATCGACACCCTGCTTCGCCGGGGGGTCGACACCTGCTTCACGAACCCCGGCACCTCGGAGATGCACTTCGTGGCCGCCTTGGATCGGACACCGGCGATGCGCAGCGTGCTGGCGCTGTTCGAGGGGGTCGCCTCCGGCGCCGCTGACGGCTACGGCCGCATCGCCGGTCGCCCGGCCGTGACGCTGTTGCACCTGGGCCCGGGCATGGCCAACGGCCTGGCGAACCTGCACAACGCCCGCCGGGCCCGGACCCCGGTGGTCAACGTGGTCGGCGAGCACGCGGTGGCCCACCGGGCATTCGACCCGCCGCTGGCCACCGACATCGAGGGGCTTGCCCGTCCCATGTCGGGCTGGGTGGGCACCGTCACCTCCGCCGATGGGCTCGCCGCCACCGTCGACGCTGCCGTCGACGCCGCCGTGGGACCTCCTGGCACGGTGGCCACGGTGATCGTGCCGGCCGACCTGTCGTGGGGCGAGGCCGGCGAGGAGCTCCCGGCAGCTCCAGCCGCAGGCGGCAGGCCACGTGGCTCGGGGAGTGACACGACCGGCTCAGGCTCCACAGGCGCCCACGGGCCGGGGCACGGTGGCGCGGTCCTGCAGTTCCCGGCGACCTCCCCCATGGGCGATGTCGTGGCCGCGTTGCGCTCGGGGGAGCCGACCGCGATCGTGGTCGGTGGGCGTGCCTGCAACGGCCCGCTTCTGCACCGGGCGGCGCAGGTGGCCGCCGCCTGCGGGGCCACCCTGCTGGCAGAGACGTTCCCCGCCCGCCTGGCGCGTGGTGCCGGCATCCCCGCCCCGGACCGCCTGGCCTACCTGGCCGAGCTGGCCCAGCTCCAGATGGCCGGTCTGCGGCACCTCGTCCTGGTTGACGCACCGACGCCGGTGTCGTTCTTCGCCTATCCCGGCATCCCGAGCGTGCTGGTTCCCGACGGCTGTGCGCTGCACGTGCTGGCCGGACCGGCGGACGACCTCGGCAGCGCGCTCGACGAGCTTGCCATTGGGCTCGGGGTCGCAGCGGACGCCTTCGCTCCGGTCGCCGCTCCGGCCCGGCCGGACCGGCCCAGCGGCGCGCTCACGGCGCAGACCGTGGCGGCCGCCATCGGCGCGGTGCTGCCCGAGGGCGCCATCGTGTCGGACGAGTCGAACACCTGCGGGATCCACATCCCCGGGGCAACGGCCGGGTGCCCGCCGCACGACTGGCTGACGTTGACCGGCGGTGCCATCGGCCAGGGCCTGCCGGTGGCCACAGGGGCGGCGATCGCCGCCCCGGGCCGCAGGGTGCTGTGCCTCGAAGCCGACGGCAGCGCCATGTACACCATCCAGTCGCTGTGGACCCAGGCCCGCGAGGGCCTGGACGTGACGACGGTGGTGCTCGACAACCACGCGTACGGCATTCTCGCCTTCGAGCTGTCGCGGGTCGGGGCCGGTACGCCGGGGCCGATCGCCAGCAGCATGCTCGACCTCGACCGGCCGGAGCTCGACTTCGTGGCACTGGCCACCGGCATGGGCGTCCCAGCCTGCCGAGCCACCTCTGCCGAGGAGCTGGTCACCGTGCTGGAGAAGGCGATGGCCGAGCCGGGCCCGTCGCTCATCCAGGTGCCGGTCCCCCGGACGCTGTGACCGCACCGGGTCCGACCGTCGACGGTGGCCGACGGCGTCGCCGGTCCCCCGGGTGCTGTGACCGCACAGGCAGCTCCCGCGTCGACACCACCGTGGCGGTGCCGGTCCCCCGGACGCGGTGACGGCAGGATCCGGGTCCGCTCCCGGTTCTCCGCTGTGCGGAGCGGTCGGGTCGCCGCCTCGTACACTCAGCCCATGCAGTTCGATGTCGTCGAGGCCCGGGTGGTGGGCAGCCTGGTCGAAAAGGAGCTGACCACCCCCCAGCAGTACCCGCTGACGCTCAACGCGCTGGTGTTGGCGTGCAACCAGTCGTCGAACCGCGACCCGGTGCTGCTCCTGAGCGAGACCGAGGTGCAGCGGGCACTCGAGTCGCTCAAGGCGATGAAGCTCGTGCGGTTCGTGTTCCCGTCGCACGGGCGGTCAGCGGTCCGGTACCGCCACGTGCTCGATGAGGTCGCCGG
>JAJZLP010000187.1:8044-9641 GCA_021803325.1 Actinomycetes bacterium | reverse complement strand
GGGCCCGGGCCCGGACGAGCCAACCGACGACTCCGACGACTCGCACCACCCGGGCGAACCGGTCCCGAGCGGGCCGGCCCACACCCCCGACGACACCGACCACACCGGCCCCCACGGCCACACCGACGACACCGGCCCCCACGACACCGGCCCCCACGACGACACCGGCCACACCGACGACACCGGCCACACCGACCACACCCACCACACCGCCCCCCCCGACGACACCGACCACACCGACCACACCGACCACACCGACCACACCGACGACTCGCACGGCCCGGGCGAACCGGTCCCGAGCAAGCCGGCCCACCCCCCCGACGACCCCCACGGAGAGGACCGACCCATGATCGACGCCACCGGGATGCCCCAGCGTGCGGTGGTGATCGGCGGTACCTCCGACCTGGCTCGCGCCCTGTGCCGAGCCCTGGCCGCCCGCCGCCTGCGCCACGTCGTCCTGGCCGGCCGCGACCTCGGCGAGCTGGCCGCGGTGGCCGACGAGCTGCGGGCAGCCGGCTGCGACACGGTCGACACCGTCACCTACGACGTCACCGATGCAGACGCCCACCGGGCGCTCGTCGAGACGGCCGCCGCCGCTCTCGGCCAGGTTGACCTGGTCCTGATGGCAGCGGGGGTGCTCGGCGACCAAGCGACCGCCGAGCGGGACCCTGCCGAGACCGCCCGGGTGCTCGACACCAACCTGACCGGTCCGGCCGCCGCGCTCACCGCCTTCGCCACCCTGCTGCGCCACCAGGGCCAGGGACGCCTCGTCGTGCTGTCGTCGGTGGCTGGGGTGCGGGTCCGGCGCTCGAATTTCGTCTACGGCGCGTCCAAGGCCGGCTTGGACGCGTTCTCCCTGGGCCTCGCCGACGCCCTGGATGGTTCGGGGGCCGCGGTGACAGTGGTGCGACCGGGATGGGTGGCGACTCGTATGACCGCCGGCCGCGAACCGGCTCCGTTCGCCACCACCGCCGACGCCGTAGCCGCTGACGTGGTCGCCGGCCTTGGCCGCGGCTCGCGGGTGGTGTGGTCGCCGCCGGTGCTGCGCTACGTCTTCGGGCTGATGCGGCTGCTGCCGGCAGCACTCTGGCGGCGGATGCCGGGCTGACACCAGCTACAAGCGCACTCCGGCCACGGGCACACACCGGCCACGGGCACACACCGGCCACGGGCACACACCGGCCACGGGCACACACCAGCTACAAGCGCACACCGGCCACGGGCACACACCAGCTACAAGCGCACACCGGCCACGGGCGCACACCGGCCACGGGCACACACCGGCCACGGGCACACACCGGCCACGGGCGCACACGGGGCGAGGTGCTCCAACGGCCCGGTGCGTCAGTGGCGGCGGTCCTGGTCGAACCGCCCCTCGGCCATCTTCGGCAGCCGTCCCGGCTGGCGCGGCCCGACGCGACGCGGCGAGGCAGCAGCGGCGGAGGTGCCGCGCCCGGTCGGCGCCTGCGAACGCCCCCGGTCGGAGCGATCGCCCCAGGGGTCGGGGTCGTGCCAGCGATCGACGTCGCCGGGGTCGTGGAAGTGGCTGTCGACATCGGCGTCGGCGTCGCGCTCCCACGGGTCGTCACCAGCGCTG
>JAJZLP010000187.1:0-7944 GCA_021803325.1 Actinomycetes bacterium | reverse complement strand
ACGCCCCCGGTCGGAGCGATCGCCCCAGGGGTCGGGGTCGTGCCAGCGATCGACGTCGCCGGGGTCGTGGAAGTGGCTGTCGACATCGGCGTCGGCGTCGCGCTCCCACGGGTCGTCACCAGCGCTGCGGCCCGAGCCACCTCCGGCGCCGGGCGCTCCCCACCAGGTGCCGCTGCCGCCACGCCCCGCCCCACCGTCGGCGGTTCGGCGCGACGCACCGCCCCAGGCGCTGATGGAGCGCACCGCTCCGGTACCCCCACCGACGTCGCGGACCAGCTCGTCGGGGATCTCCGACAGGAACCGGCTGGGGATGGCCTGGCTGGTCGAGCCGAACAGCGTGCGGCTCCAGGCGTGGCTGAGGTAGAGGCGCGACCGGGCGCGGGTGATGCCGACGTAGCAGAGCCGGCGTTCCTCCTCCAGCTGGCTGGGGTCGTCGAGCGCCCGGGAGTGGGGGAACACCCCGTCCTCCATGCCGACCACGAACACCACCGGGAACTCCAGGCCCTTGGCCGTGTGCATCGTCATGAGCGAGACCCGCCCGCTCTCGGGGTCGAGGTCGTCCGCGTCGGAGACGAGCGCCACCGACGACAGGTACTCGTCCAGGCTGGGGTACCCGCCCGCCGCCCCGGCCAGCTCCAGCAGGTTCTCGGCACGACCTCGGGCCTCGATGCTGTCCTCGGCCTGCAGCTCCGCCGCGTAGCCGGTGCGTTCGACCACGGCGGTGACGAGGTCACCGGGGCCGGCCCCGGCTGCCACCATCTCCCCCAGGTCCACCAGCAGCGCCCGGAGCTGCTCCGCTCCCCTGGCTGCTGGCCCGGTCAGCCCGGCGTCGGCAGCATGGGCGAGGGCGCCGGCGAAGGTCCGGCCCTGGACCCGGGCCCACGACCCCAGGCGGTCGATCGACGTGGCGCCCAGCCCGCGCCGCGGCACGTTGGCGATGCGCCGGGCGGAGACCTCGTCGGCCGGGTTGGCCACCACGCGCAGGTAGGCGAGGATGTCCTTCACTTCGCGGCGGTCGTAGAAGCGGGTGCCGCCGATCACGCTGTACGGCACCTCGGCCCTGACCAAGGCCTCTTCGAGGGCCCGGCTCTGCGCATTGGTGCGGAAGAAGACGGCGACGTCGCCGTAGCCGACGCCCTCGACCCGCCACAGCCGGCCGATCTCGGCAGCCAGCCAGGTGGCCTCGTCGTGCTCGTCCTCGGCCCGGTAGCGGCGCAGCTGCTCGCCGACGTCGCCGTCGGTCCACAGCGCCTTCGGCACCCGGGTGGCGTTGTTGGCGATGACGGCGTTGGCGGCGTCCAGGATGGTGCGGGTGGAACGGTAGTTCTGCTCGAGCGGCACGACCGTGGTGCCGGGAAAGGCGTTCTCGAACTCGACGATGTTGGCGATGTCGGCGCCGCGCCAGCCGTAGATGGCCTGGTCGAGGTCGCCCACCGCGCACACCTGGTGGTGCTCACCGGCGATCATCATCACCAGGTCGTTCTGGGCGCGGTTGGTGTCCTGGTACTCGTCGACCAGGACGTGGCGGAACCGGCGGCGGTAGCCCTCCAGCACGTCGGGGAAGCAGCGGAGCAGGTTGACGGTGACCATCAGCAGGTCGTCGAAGTCCATGGCCGAGGCAGCCAGCAGGCGCTGCTGGTATCCGGCGTACACCTCGGCGATGCGCCGGTCGAAGACGGTGACGGCGCGCGACGCGAGCGTCTCGAAGTCGACAAGGTCGGACTTGGCCGACGAGATGGCACCCTGCACGGCGCGGGCCGGGATCTTCTTGGTGTCGATCCCCAGCTCCTTCTCCACCTGCTCCACCAGCCGGCGGCTGTCGGCGTCGTCGTAGATGGTGAACGAGCTGCGGTACCCGAGCCGCCCGGCGTGAGCCCGGAGGATCCGGACGCAGGCCGAGTGGAACGTGGACACCCACATGGACTGCGCCGCCGGGCCGATCAGCTCGGCCAGCCGGTGCTTCATCTCCGCGGCAGCCTTGTTGGTGAAGGTGATGGCCAGGATCTCGTGGGGTGCGGCATCCCCGGTGGCGATCAGGTGGGCGATGCGCCGAGTGAGCACCCGGGTCTTGCCCGAGCCGGCGCCGGCGACCACCAGCAGCGGGCCGCCACGGTGTGCCACCGCCCGCCCTTGGGGCTCGTTCAGCCCCTCCAGGAGGACTGCGGCGTCGCTGAGCGCGTGGCCTGGCGGCGCGGCCGGACCGTCCGGCGCCCGGGCCGCGGGGCCGAAGCCAACGGACCCGTCAGCACCTGTTCCGGCACCGGCGCTCCGGCCCGGGTCCGAAGCGTCGGGGAAGAGTGCCATCGTCTTCACCGTAGCGGAGGGGCGTCGCGCCACTGCGTGGCATGGGACGGCGGCGCCCGCGCCGTTCACGTGAGCGTCGGCCCCCACCTGCCCGCCGGATGCGTCACAGCACGTGTCGTGCTCAGCCGGTCACGGTGACGAGGGTGCCGTAGGCCAGGTACGACCAGGCCTGGGCGGCTGCCGCCAGCGGCAGCTCAACACACCCGAGGCTCTGCGGGAAGCCGTAGGACGCCCGGGGGATGTAATGCACGGCGTTGCCGCCATTGAAGTAGGCGACGAACTGGACCGGATCGGCATAGGGCGTGCCGTTCGGGTTCGTGCCCCGCATGATCTGGTTGCGGTACCGGGCGTAGACCGGGAAGGTGCCGTCGTCGGTCGGCGTCTGGGGGATGCCGGTGTTGGCCAGGGAGTGGAACACGACCTGGCCGTCGTGCCAGATGGTGAGGTTCTCGGGCAGGACCTTGGAGGCCACCGCGTAGTCGTACCCGCCGGTGTTGACCTGGCCGGCGGCGAGAGCGGAGAGCAGGTCGTTCCACAGGCCCAGATCGGGGGTGCCGTCGACCTTCAGGCCGTGGTCAGCCTGGAACTCCATGACCAGCCCCTTGGTGAAGACGTTGTAGGTCCCCGGTTGCCACAGACTGGTCAGACTGGCCGGCCAGGTGGTCTGGCTCCAGGCGAACGCCCCCGTCGGCGGAGAGAAGATCGCTTGCTGCTGTGCGACGGTGTCCGCCGGGGCCACGGCAGGCCCGGTGGGGGTCCACGCCAGCGGGGAGTAGTCGAGCAGCGACAGGAGCTGCTGCAGTCGCAAGGTGGAGCCTGCACCAACGGTGAACTGGTCGGTGACCGGCCGGGCCAGCCTGGCACCGTCAACTGCCTGCTCCCCGGACGGGCCACCTGGGACCGTGACGACCACCGGGGTGTATGGCAGGAACGCACCGGTCGGGGTGAACGTCAGGGTGTGGGTGCCAGCCCGCGCCCAGGTGCCGGGGATGGCGGGCGACACCGTCGGGTCGGGAGCGCCGGCTGCCAGACGGTCGGAGAAGGTGACGCTGATGGGCGACGTGCCGGACACGCCCGAGGCCCCCGAACCAGGGCTGATCGCGACGACGGTCATCGGGGCGCCGACCGACGGGCTGCCGCCCGGAGCCCCGGTGGCAGAGCCGCCGACGCCCGATACCCCAGCACCCGGGCCTCCAGTGCCCGAACGGGTCAGCGCCTCGGTGGCGTGCGCCGAGGTGCGCGACCAGGGACCGGCGTGGAGCCGCCACGCAGCGCCTACCCCTGCGACGACGACGAGGGCGGCAATGATCCCCGACACCCACGCGGTGCGGTGAGGTCGGCCGCCATGGAGACGGTGCCGCGGGCCTTCGCTCATGCATGCCTCCTGGGCGGTCGCGCCGGTGCCCCGATCGCCCACCCGCGACGCTACCGACCCCGGCGCCCGATGTGCCGTCGCCACCAGGCCTGGCGTCCGGAGTGCCGGCGCGAGCAGGCAGCTCCCGTCGGCAGGCGGGTCCGCTCCGGTCAAGACCGGCGCCCCACCCGGCTCCACCGCTCACTCGCTGGCGCCGCAGATCACTCCCACTCGATGGTGCCCGGCGGTTTGGAGGTGACGTCGAGGGCGACCCGGTTGACCCCGTCGACCTCGTTGATGATGCGCGAGGAGATGCGCTCCACCAGGTCGTACGGCAACCGGGCCCAGTCGGCGGTCATGGCGTCGTCGGAGGTGACCGCCCGGATCACGATCGGGTACGCGTAGGTGCGTCCGTCGCCCATGACGCCCACCGTGCGCACGGCGGGAAGCACGGCGAAGCTCTGCCAGAGCTGGTCGTACAGGCCGGCCCGGCGGACCTCGTCGAGGACCACGACGTCGGCGGCCCGGAGGACGGCGGCGCGCTCGGGGGTCACCTCGCCGACGATCCGCACGGCCAGCCCGGGACCGGGGAACGGCTGGCGCCACACGATCTCCTCGGGAAGGCCCAGCTCCTCTCCCACGGCACGAACCTCGTCCTTGAAGAGCAGGCGCAGCGGCTCGACCAGGTCGAAGGCCATGTCCTCAGGCAGGCCGCCGACGTTGTGGTGCGACTTGATGTTGGCGGCGTCGGCGGTCCCGGACTCGATGACATCGGGGTAGAGCGTGCCCTGCACCAGGAAGCGGGCGTCGTCGACGTCGCGGGCCACCTCCTCGAAGATGCGGATGAACGTCTCCCCGATGGCTTTGCGTTTGACCTCGGGGTCG
This sequence comes from Actinomycetes bacterium, assembly GCA_021803325.1. Lineage (GTDB taxonomy): Bacteria > Actinomycetota > Acidimicrobiia > Acidimicrobiales > UBA8190 > JAJZYI01. Next base: position 3,401 of record JAJZLP010000187.1, on the reverse strand, counting down.
GTGACACCTTCGAGCACCCCGAAGAACCGGTCGGCTGCCTTCACGTGCACGAGATCCACGTGGAACTGGCGGCGGAAGGTCTCCTCGACCTGCTCGCCTTCACCGGCGCGCATCAGCCCGTTGTCGACGAACACACACGTCAGCTGGTCCCCCACCGCCCGGTGGACGAGGGCGGCGGCAACCGCGGAGTCGACGCCGCCCGACAGGGCGCACAGGACCCGGCTGGCGCCGACCTGTGCCCGGATCTGCTCGACGGCATGTTCGATGATGTTGGTGTGGGTCCAGGTGGGCAGGGCGCCGCACACGTCGAACAGGAACCGCTCGATGAGCGACTGGCCGCGCTCGGTGTGCACCACCTCGGGGTGGAACTGCACCGCGTACAGGCGCCGCTCTGCGTCGCCCATGGCCGCCACCGGAGCGTCCGGCGTGGTGGCAGCCACGACGAACCCCGGCGGAGCCACGGTCACGGCGTCACCGTGGCTCATCCACACGTCGATCGGACCGCCGGCAGGCCAGTCCGCGAACAGCGACGCTGCTGCTCCCGGCGCGCCGAGCGTCAGCGGAGTGCGGCCGTACTCGCCGCGTCCGGTCCGAGCGACCGTTCCCCCGAGCTGCCGGGTCATCAACTGGGCGCCATAGCAGATGCCGAGGATCGGCACGCCTGCCGCGAAGATGGCGGGATCGACCGTCGGGGCCCAGTCCGCGTACACCGACGCCGGGCCGCCGGACAGGATGATGCCCTTGGGTCGCCGGGACAGGATCTCCTCGGCGGTGGCGTCGTGCCGGATGATCTCGGAGTAGACGCGGGCCTGGCGGACGCGGCGGGCGATCAGCTGTGCGTACTGGGCGCCGAAGTCGACGACGACGACGACGTCGGTGTCCGCCGCCACCGTCGGACCGGCCGGGACTGGCACCGTCAGTGGCCCATGCCGACGCCCTGCGACCGCTGCAGTTCCTTGCCTTCGGTCTGCAGGGCCGGCGCCACCATGACCTCCGCCTTCTGGAACTCCTTGACGGTCTCGTACCCGCAGGTGGCCATGGACGTGCGCAGGGCGCCGAACAGGTTCATCCGGCCGTCGTTCTCATGGGCGGGACCGAGCAGGATCTCCTTCAGCGTGCCCCGAACGCTGGTGCGCACCCGGGCGCCACGCGGCAGCGTCGGGTGGAAGGTGGCCATGCCCCAGTGGAACCCCCGACAGGGAGCCTCCTCGGCTGACGACAGCGGCGAGCCCAGCATGACGGCATCGGCGCCGCAGGCGATGGCCTTGGCCACGTCGCCACCCTTGCTCATGCCGCCATCGGCGATGACGTGGACGTACACGCCGGTCTCGTCGAGGTGGCGCATGCGGGCGCCGGCAACATCGGCGATGGCCGTAGCCTGGGGAACACCGAGCCCGAGCACGCCGCGGGTGGTGCAGGCATTGCCCGGGCCGACGCCGACGAGCACGCCGACGGCACCCGTGCGCATCAGGTGGAGGCCGGCCTGGTAGGACGCGCAACCACCGACGATGACCGGCAGGTCGAATTCACGGATGAAGCGCTTGAGGTTGAGCGGCTCCGCCGTCTTCGAGACGTGCTCGGCGGACACGACGGTACCCTGGATCACGAGCAGGTCGAGGTCGCCTGCCAGGATGGCAGGGGCCAGTTCCTCGGTGCGCTGGGGAGTGACCGAAGCACACGACACGACGCCGGCCGCCTTGATCTCGCGGATGCGCTCGGTGACCAGCTCGGCCCGTACGGGCTCCTGGTACATCTGCTGCATCCGGGACGTGGCCTTGTCGTCGGGGAGCTCGGCGATCTCCTCGAACAGCGGCTCGGGGTCGTCGTAGCGGGTCCACAACCCCTCCAGGTTGAGGACCCCGACACCGCCGAGACGACCCAGCTCGACGGCGGTCCGCGGGCTGATGGCGCCGTCCATGGCCGAGCCCATCAGCGGCAGGTCGAAGCGGAACGCGTCGATCTCCCAGGAGATGTCCACGTCCTCGGGGTCCCGGGTTCGGCGGCTCGGCACGATCGCGATGTCGTCGAAGCCGTACGCCTGGCGCCCCGACTTGTAGATGCCGATCTCGATCTCAGCCACCAGGTCTCCTTTGCCCGTGTTGCCCGTGTTGCCCGTATTGCCCGTGTTGCCCGTGTTGCCCGTGTCGCCTGTCGTGCATTGATGGCCTGCGCCCCGCCGAGCCCCTGGCCGGCATGACGCCGCATGACGGGCCCCGGGCCTGTGCGCGGCGATGGCGTGTGGTCACCTGGGACCCGAGCAGCGCCCAGCGGCAGTCCAACCGGTCATCGCCGAGGGCTGCCCACCGATGCCCATCGACGACGACCCGCCGACCGTCCGTGGCCTGTAGGTTACCTCTGCGCCGGGGAGGCCCGTGCTGGCCGCAGACGGCAGCGGCGGCCCACCGGCCGAACGGGGGAGACTGGGCACATCCGTACGGGGAGACTGGGCGCATCCGTCAGGCGGCCAGGACCAGCGCGAGCAGCTCCACGAGCACTCGAGCGGTCGCCCCCCACACGGTGTCCCCCGGCAGCTCGAAGAACCACACCGGGAACCAGCCCGTCTCCGCTCCCGGCTCGCCTGGCTCCCCCGCCCCGGGCGACGGCCAGTACTCCTCCCGGAACGTGCCGTCGGCCACCAGGTCAACGAGAGCGACGTCAAAGGCCCTGTCCACCTCGGCCGGCTGCGGCAGCAGGGCCGGGGGGCGGTCGAGGGTGGCGACCACCGGCACCAGCCAGCTGTGCGACGAATGGGTCGTCAGTGGGCTGAGGCGACCCACCACGGTGACCTGGCCTGGGTCGAGCCCCACCTCTTCCGACGCCTCGCGCAGCGCTGCCTCTTCGGGGGTCTCACCAGGCTCCATCCGCCCGCCAGGGAAGCTCACCTCGCCTCGATGGGAGCGCATGTGCGCCGCCCGCCTGGTCAGCACCACTCGGGCCTCGCCGTCCCCGTCGTACAGCGCCACCAGGACGGCGGCCGGCCGGGCCGACGGCGGGCACGTGAGATCGCCCACGCGGTGCGCAGCGACCGCTCCGACCACGTCAGCCAGCGGCAGCGAGCACAACGCCGTCGGCGGCCGGCCCGCCCACGGCGGCGGCCCGCCGGGTCTCGCTTCGGCAGGGCGCGGGATCACCTGCCGGCCCCCGCGCCAGCGGCTGGGGCCGATCCGCCTGGCCGATCCGTCCACGCCCCCCACTTTCGACAGTCGCCCTCCCACACCAGCACGCTACCGGCCCGTCCCCCCGGCCAGGCCACCACTCCCCGACCATCGATCCCCAGCCAACCCAGCCGCCCCAGCCGCCCCAGCCGCCCAGCCAACCCAGCCGCCCCAGCCAACCCAGCCGCCCAGCCAACCCAGCCGCCGAGCTGGGAAGACTGGCGCGCTGGTCGCGCCCAGAACCAG
>JAJZLP010000037.1 GCA_021803325.1 Actinomycetes bacterium | reverse complement strand
CGAGCACCGGGGTGTCGAAGGCCCCGGCGTCGAAGGCTCCTGCGTCGAAGGCCCCTGCGTCGAGCACCGGGGTGTCGAAGGCCCCGGCGTCGAAGGCTGCTGCATCGAAGGCTCCTGCGTCGAGCACGGGGGTGTCGAAGGCCCCGGCGTCGAAGGCTGCTGCGTCGAAGGCTGCTGCGTCGAAGGCTGCTGCGTCGAAGGCTCCTGCGTCGAGCACGGGGGTGTCGAAGGCCCCGGCGTCGAAGGCTGCTGCATCGAAGGCCCCTGCGTCGAGCACGGGGGTGTCGAAGGCTGCTGCGTCGAAGGTTGCTGCGTCGAGCACCGGGGCGTCGAAGGCTGCTGCGTCGAAGGTTGCTGCGTCGAGCACCGGGGGGTCGACGGCTGCGGTGGCGAAGGCTGGTGGGTCGAAGGCCCCTGCGTCGAAGGCTGCAGTGTCGAAGACCCCCGCGTCGACCGCCGAGGGGTCGAAGGCTGCGGTGTCGAAGTCCCGGTCAGGGGCGGGACCTTCCCTGGCAGCCGGGTCGCCGGGTCCGGGTTCGCCTGGGGCGGTCCAGGCCCGAGCGGGCAGAGCACCGGCGGCGCCCGAGGCCGGCTCCGCCAGCTCGAGCCGCTCGCATCCGGATGAAGGTGCCCGGCTCAAGGCAGCCCCGGTGTCGGCACCGGGCCTGGCGCACGATACGGTTGCGCCCGCACCCGCGGACAGGACGTCGGGGGCGGCATCAGGGACGAAGGAGACAGCGAACCCCGTGTCGGCTCGAGCAGGTATCGGAGGGACATCGACAGCGCAGGATGCTGGCGATGGCGCGGCATCGGGGATGGAGGCGAGGCGGCGCTCGACGGGGGGGACCCTTCCCCGACGTGGTGACAGTGTCGCTGCGGGCAAGTCGGATGGCCCTGGGCCGTATGCCCAGGACACTGCGTTTCTTGACGAACAGCGCAAGCTGCTGCTGGACGAGCGCGAGACCTACCGCATCCAGGCGGAGACGCTGCTCGCCGAGGCCGAGAGCCTGGCACTCGAGCGCGAGCCGGGGGACGTCCAGTTCGACGAGGAGTCCGGCGAGGGAGGTACGGTCGCCGTCGACCGTGAGCGCGACCTGACCCTGTCGGCACAGGCCATGGCTGCCATCGAGGAGATCGATATCGCCTTGGTGGCCCTTGATGGGAAGACGTACGGAGCCTGCGAGCACTGTGGACAGCCGATCCCGAAGGCCCGCCTGCGCGCCCTGCCGTTCGCCCGGATGTGTGTGGTGTGCAAGAGCGGGGGGTTGCACCGACGCTGAGCGCCCGCCAGCAGAGGGGAGCGCTCCGTCGCTCGGCGATCACGGTCGCGGTAGCCGTCGCCGTCGTGGTGGTTGACCAGCTGGTCGCCACCTGGGCTGTCCACCGGTTGTCGCGTGGTCCGGTCCATGTGATCGGGCCTCTGGACCTGCAACTGCAGATCAACACGGGAAGCGCGTTCGGACTGGCGCAGGGATGGGCGCCGGTGATCGCCGCTCTGGCCGCGGTCGCGGTCGTCGTGCTCGTGGCGAGCAGTCGGCGGGCGCGGAGCGACGGGCTGGCGGCGTCCGTCGGCCTTGTTGCCGGCGGTGCACTCGGGAACCTTGCCGACCGGGTGTTCCGGCACTACCACGGTGGCGTGGTCGACTATGTCGCGCTGCACGTCTGGCCGACGTTCAACGTCGCGGACGCTTGCATCACCGTCGGGGTCGTCCTGGTGGCGTGGTCGCTCTGGCGCCATGCTGGCTCCCCGTCCCCGTCCCCGTCCCCGTCCCCGTCCCCGGGCGGCGCCGGCCCTGAAGCCGGCGGCAGGGCCAGCGGCGCTCCCGATCCGGATCAGGGCATGCCGGCGGCCGGTCCGAAGGCACCAAGGGCAGGTGGCGAGGCGGAAGGCGCCGTCCCCGCTCCTGGTGAAAGCGGCGGATCGTGGAGCGCTCTGTGACCGGCGGAGGCGCCGACGGCGCCATCAGGATCGTTGTTCCCGCTGTCCTCGACGGCGACCGTGTCGACCGGTCGGTGGCCACGCTCGGTGGGCTGGCCCGGTCCGCTGCGGGTCGGCTGGTCGACGAGGGGCGTGTCAGCTTGGACGGCAAGGTCGTCGTTCAGCGCAGCTGCCCGCTGCGCGCCGGGCAGCAGCTCACCATCGTCTTGCCGCCGCCCGACATGAACGGGCCGGTGGCGGACCCCACCGTGGAGCTCACCGTCGTCCACGAAGACGCCGATCTCGTCGTGGTGGACAAGCCGCCGGGATTGGTGGTCCACCACGGTGCCGGGCACCGGCGGGGCACGCTGGTCGACGGGCTGTTGGCCCGGTACCCCGACCTGGTGGAGCTGGCCGAGCACGGTCTGGGCGACCCGGAGCGGCCCGGCATCGTCCACCGGCTCGACAAGGACACGTCGGGCCTGCTGGTGGTGGCTCGCAGCGCCCGGGCGTTCCGGACCCTCAGCGACCAGCTCAGACGGCACGAGGCGCAACGCTTCTACCTGGGTCTGGTCCACGGTGCTCCCCCCGCTGCGGCGGGGATCGTCGATGCGCCCTTGGGGCGCTCGGCCCGGACACCCACCAAGATGGCGGTTGCAGCTCACGGCCGGCCGGCGCGCACGAGCTACCGGGTGCGCCAGGTCTTCGTGGCCCCGTTCTCGAGCGCGTTGCTCGACGTCGAGCTGCAGACGGGAAGGACCCATCAGGTGCGGGTCCACCTGGCAGCGATCGGCCACCCGGTCGTCGGGGATCCCCGTTACGCGCCGCCCGGCGCGCTCAGCCAGGCCGTGAGCATGCTGGGCGCCCGACGCCAATTCCTGCACGCCTACCGACTGGCCCTCCGCCATCCCGACGGCAGCATGCGAACATGGGAATCGGAGCTACCCGACGACCTGCGTGCCATCATGGACCGCCTGACGGCCGGGTGAGCGGCCGCCTCCGACGGGCAGGCTCAGGCCGCGGCGTGCGCGGCGACGACGTCGGGCTGGAGGGCGAGCTGCTGGAGGGCTCGGGCCTCGGCCTGCCGGGCGCGCCGTACGCCGATGCCGAGCTGGGCAGCCGTTGCCTGCAACGAGGTCGGTGAGCCACTGTCGAGCCCGAAGCGGATGTTGAGCACGGCCCGCTCCAGGTCGTCGAGCTTGTCGACGGCGGAACGGACACGCTCCAGCACCATGCGGCGCTCGACGTCGTTCTCAAAGACGGCGTCGTCTGCTCCGACCAGGTCGCCGAGGGCCGTCGTGCTGTCGGCGCCGGCCGACTGGTCCAGGCTCGCGGTCACCCGAGCGGTCTGGCCGAGCCCCTCGATGGTGTCGGTGTCCACACCGGCAGCGTTGGCCACCTCGTCGGGGGTGGGGTCACGGCCGAGCTCGATGGCGAGCTCCCAATTGGCACGGTCGACACGCTGCGCCAGCTCCGCCACCTCCATCGGGACGCGGATCGTGTTGCCGTGCTGCTGGACGGCGCGCTGCAACGATTGCCGTATCCACCACGTGGCGTAGGTGGAGAACCGAAAGCCCCGCTCCCAGTCGAACTTGTCCACGGCCCGCATGAGCCCGAAGGTTCCCTCCTGGACGAGATCGGCGAAATCGACGCCGCGGTCCTGGTAGCGGCGGGCCCAGTGGATCACGAGCCGCAGGTTGGCTGCCACCATTCGACGACGCGCCTCGTCGTCGCCTGCAGCCACGGCTTTGGCCAGCTCGATCTGCTCGTCTGGATCCGGGAGGGGGTAGCGGTCCAGGTCGTCGAGGAACAGCCGGATGCTGTCGGGGGTGCTGGTGGTGCGCTTGGGCATCGGTGGAATCTCTCCGTCTGGGGGCGTTCACATGGAACAACACCCGTGTCGTCCGTCGCATTCCTGCGAACCGGTGGGACCTGCCCAGCCTGCCGCACGTCGGCGGCCAGGGCGAACCGGGGCTGTCACCGGCCAGTCCTCGGCTACCGCGTCCGGTCCGGTCCGGCCGGGTGTGGGGGCGTTTGCCATGGGCGGTTCGGAGGTGCTGCGCTGGGTGGGTGCCGATCTCCGATCCGATCCCCGCCGCCGCTTCAGTCTCCGCCGCCGTCTTGGCTCAGCGCCTCGCCCCGGTTGCGGCTGCCGACCCGATGTCGGACGCCGATCCGGTTCCCCGACCGGGCCCGGCCGGCGGCGAGCCGGCATCTGCGGGGCGCCTGGTCGTGGTTCGTCACGGGGAGACCTTGTGGAGCCAGACGGGGCGCCATACCGGCACGACCGACATCCCCCTGTTGCCGGCCGGGGAGCAGCAGGCAGTCGGACTTCGCGCCCGCCTGGCTGGGGGAACGTTCGCGTCGGTGCTGGTGAGCCCACTGGGCCGGGCCCGCCGGACCTGTGAGCTGGCCGGGTTCGGCGACGTCGCCGTCGTCTGCCGGGACCTGGCCGAGTGGGACTACGGGGACGTCGAGGGCCGGACGTCGGCCGAGGTCCGCTCGGAGCGCCCGGGGTGGGTCTTGTGGCGCGACGGCGTGCGCGGCGGCGAGACGCTCCAGGAGGTGGCGGACCGGGCTGACCGCGTGGTGGCTGCCGCTCGGGCGGTCGAGGGGGACACCCTGGTCTTCGCCCACGGCCACGTGATCCGCGTGCTCGCCGCCCGTTGGCTCGGGCTCGGCCCGGAGACCGGTGCCAACTTCATGGTCGGGCCGGCAGCCGTCGGCGTGCTGGGCTGGGAGCGCCAGACGCCGGCAGTCTCGCGCTGGAACCTGTCCGACGGCGATGTCTTCGGAGCGAGCTGACCCTTCGTCGGGTGCTCCCACGTTCGAGGGTCGGGGCATGCCGCCACGGTGTTCAGGCTGTCGCTCCGGTGTCGACCGGAGCGAGCGGCGGAGGTCCACGCCCGCGGCCTGACCGTGGACCGGGGCTCGCTGCTCGGGTCCGGAGCGGGTGGCTGGGACTGGAAGGAGTGAGCGCTCGACCCAGGTGGCCGGATGTGCGCGGTGGCCGCACGTGGTCGGGTGGCTGTGGGTCGGGTGGCTGTGGGTCCGGTGGCTGTGGGTCGGGTGGCTGTGGGTCGGGTGCCGGGCCCCGGATCCTCGGTCCTGGAGCCGTCGCTCGCCGGCTCGACCGGCTGCCGGTGCGCAGCGGGTTCCGGCACGCGGTCGACAGGTCGGTCCGGCCGGGGATCGTCGGGCGACGCTGGTCGCAGCCACGGGGCGGGAGGTGCCACCAGGGCGGCGGCCAGAGCGTCGACGATCGACTCGTAGTTCACTCGCCAACCTCGAAAGTGCGGCCAGGCCTCCTCGGTGCTGCGCTCCACGGGCACTCCCGCTGCCTGGAGGTGGGCGACGGCTTTCTCGAACCGGTCGTACGAGAGCTGGATGGGCTGCTCCGGGCGCGGATCGGGGTCGAAGGGGATCCGGAGGACCCGGGCAATGTCGCGTAGGCAGGTGAACCCCATGCGGACGCACAGCCGAGCCTCCGGCGGTGCCGCCTGGGGGCTCAGGGCGAGGAGCAGGGCTCCGGAGTCCATCACCGCAGTGAGGGCGCCCAGCCAGGAGCTCTGTGGATGGGGAGACCGGAACCACAGCAGGGCTGGGTAGGCCGTATGGCTTTCTGCCACGTCGGCTGCCCACCGCTCCCAGTCGGCGTACAGGGTGGGCAGGTTCTGCTGGATGCCGACGAGGTAGTGGCGCGCCAGGAGCTCGGGGCCCCAGGCCGGCGTGCCGGCGCGGCTTTCCAAGGTGGTCACCAAGGTCTCGCGCCGGTTGACGGCGTCGTAGAGCGTGGGGAGGTAGGCGATCTGCAGAGCCACCACGACCACGCCGATGGCTGCCGCCATGAAGGCGGTGACGGCAGGAACCGTGCTGGTCCGGTTGGCGAACCCGAGCGTGAAGACCGACGAGCCGCTGGCCACGAGCGACCGCTGCCACGAATCATGGTCGGTACCCCAGTTGATCAGCGAAAAGCCGATCACGACGATGGCCAGCCACAGCGCCAATCGGACGAGCAGGAGCACCGGCTCGCTGGCGGCGAGCAGCGGCTCCCCCCAGGACCGGTGGCGCCAGCGCCGCCCGGTGTGCAACGCGAACCGGCGCAGTGGCCGCAGCACGGCAGCGATCGGACCGCCGACGTAGGGGCGGGGAACGACCAGTGCCCGGACCACGTCACCGATGGCGCCCAGCACGACCACGATACCGACGGCGATCGCCGCTGCCCGAGCCGCCTGCATCCCGTGTCCTCTCGATTAGCCGGCCGGTGTCGCACCGCTCGTCGTGTTGGTGACAGTGCCGGTTGGCGTGGCGGTGATCGTGCCGGCTGCGGTGCCGTGGTGCCGTGGTGCTGTGCTCAGCGTGGTGGTGCCGTGCTCAGCGTGGTGGTGCGGTGCTCAGTGTGGTGGTGCGGTGCTCAGTGCAGTGGTGCCGGGACGGCCGTGCCGGCCGCCTGGTGGACCATGTCGGCCAGTGTGAAGGAATCGAGGTGCTCGCGCATGTGCTCGCCGACGTCGGCCCACACGGCCAGGAGCACGCACTGCCCTTCGTGCTCGCAGGCCCCGTTCTCGTGCGGGCGACCGAAGTCGCCGGCGGCGATGGGGCCGTCGACGGCGCTCACGATCTGGCCCAAGGTGATCTCGGCCGGCGGCCGAGCCAAGACGTAGCCGCCACCGACGCCCCGCTTGGAGCGGACGAGGCCCGCTCCTTTGAGGGCCAGCAGGATCTGCTCCAGGTAGGGCTGTGGCAACCCGGTCCGCTCGGCAACGTCGCGCACCGACGTCGGCTGCTCCTCGGGGTGCAGCGCCAAGGAGAGCAGCGCCCGGCTGGCGTAGTCGCCGCGAGTCGAGACCTTCACGCTCCGATGCTACTGCCGTGGCCGGTGGGGCAGCCGACCGGTCCGCCGGCGTGACCGCGGGGAGGGCGCCGCACGGATGGCGCGGCGGTCCCGACGCCATGGCCGCGGCGGGTATCGGGGATGCGGCGGGCATCGGGGATACAGTGCCCGTCGATGGCATCCATCGAGCAGATCACGGCGCCCACGCTGCCCGACTACGGGGGGGCCTGCATCTCCTCACTGGTGCCCGCGCTCCTCGGGCGGGCGGGCGGTCCGGCTCCGGGTTGGCTTCCCGACCTGGTGCGCCATGCCGAGCAGGTGGTCCTGCTCACGCTCGACGGGCTCGGCTGGCGGCAGCTCCAGGGCCGTCTGGGCAGGCTTCCTGCCCTGGCTGCTGGCATCGGCGGTTCGCTCACCTCCGTGGCTCCGACGACCACGGCCACTGCCCTGACCTCGTTGGGGACAGGCCTCGTGCCGGCACGCCACGGCATCCTCGGGTACCGCATGCTCGTCGGCGGGGAGATCCTCAACGTCCTGCGGTGGTCCACCGAGCACGGCGATGCCCGGACCAGGATCCCCGTGCACTCGGTGCAGCCGGTGGCGGCGTTCGGGGGGAGCGGCGCTCCCTCGGTGACCCGAGGAGACTTCGCGTCCACCGGCTTCACCGCCGCCCACCTGGGCGGGAGTGATCTGGTGGGCTGGGCCGTGCCGTCGAGCATGGTGGTGGAGGTCCGGCGCCTGCTGCGCGACGGCAAGCGCTTCGTCTACGCCTACTACGACGGCATCGACAAGGTCGCGCACCGGTTCGGTCTCGGCGAGCACTACGACGCGGAGCTCCAGTTCGTCGACGGGCTCGTGGCCGACCTGGTCGACGTGCTGCCGCCCGGCGCGGTGCTGGTGGTCACCTCCGACCACGGCCAGGTCGACGTGGGCGAGGCGGTCCGCATGCCCAGCCCTGAGCTCATGGGGTGCGTGGCACTGTTGTCGGGCGAGGGCCGGTTCCGATGGCTGCACGCCCGGGAGGGGGCCGCAGCCGACCTCCAGGCGGTGGCGCAGGCCGATCACGGCGACGAGGCATGGGTCGTGTCGCGTCAGGAGATGGTGGAGGAAGGCTGGTTCGGCGGGACGCTGGCGCCAGCGGTCGCCGCCCGGCTCGGCGACGTTGCCCTGGTGGCCCGAGCTCCCGTCGCGTTCCTCGACCCGGCGGACACCGGTGAGACCCGTCTGGCCAGCCGGCACGGGTCGCTGACACCCGACGAGATGCTCGTCCCGCTCCTGGCCTGGCCGGCACCCTGAGCGGGTCGCCGCTGGCCGGCGCCTACCGGCCGCGGTGTGCCTGTGGCGAATCGCCGGACGGTTGGGCGAGCGCCGCCTGCGGCGCGAGGCTGGAAGCTACGGAGGCCGCGACCGGTTGGTGATCGGACGCGTCCGGCGCACGAGCGCCGAGCGGCGGGCGTGTACCGATGAGCATCGATGTCTGGGAGGATCGCGCTATGGACGATCGTGGAACGCAGCGGGACGTGGCCGGATCGGGAGACGCCGTGCTCCTGGAGCCCGGCGCCCGGCCCTCGAGCCTCGTCTCGGGTCGCGCGGCTTCTGCTGCACCGGACGACACAGCCGCTGGTGACGAGGAGGAGCGGGACCGCTCGGAATCGGTCGAGCAGCCCGGCAAGGTGATGCGGATCGGGTCGATGGTCAAGCAGCTGCTCGACGAGGTCCGTTCCGCTCCGCTGGACGATGCCAGCCGGAGCCGGATGCGCGAGATCTACGAGCAGTCGGTGCGGGAGCTCGCCGGGGCGCTCAGCCCCGACCTGTCCGCCGAGCTGGACCGGATGGCTCTGCCGTTCGACGAGGGGGCCCCCTCCGACGCCGAGCTGCGGGTGGCCCAGGCCCAGCTGGTCGGGTGGCTCGAGGGGCTCTTTCATGGCATCCAGGCCACGCTCATGGCGCAACAGATGGCCGCCCGCCAGCAGCTCGAAGAGATGCGCCAGCGTGGGCTGCCACCAGGCTCTGTCCCCGACGGGCCAGCGCCGCGCCCTGGTACCTACCTGTGAGCGGGCTCGCCCGGGAGCGGCTTGTGAGACCCATGGGCGCGACGGGCTGCTGGTAGGGTTCGGAACCACACGGATGTGATTTCCCACAGGGTGTGGACGGCTCTGTGGGAAGGTGGGATTGCTCGGCACCGACCATGGACGGTGCCGGCCGCAGGAATTGGAACACGCCGCGAGGAGGAGTGCACCGATGGGCGACGGCCGGTCGTTCACGCACCTGCACACCCACACCGAGTACTCCATGCTGGACGGCGCCGCCCGGTTGGAGGACCTGGTCCGGGCCGCGGTCGAGGACGGGCAGCCGGGTCTCGGCATCACCGACCACGGCAACATGTACGGCGTCCTCGACTTCCACCGCCTGTGCCGCAAGCACGGCATCAACCCGGTGATCGGCACCGAGGCCTACATGGCCGGCGAGTCGCGGGCCGAACGGCCGGTGCGCCGCGGCAAGGTCGACGACACCGGTGGTGACGTGGAAGGCGGGCAGAAGCTCTACTACCACCTGACCCTGCTGGCCGAGACGACGGTGGGCTACCGGAACCTCATGAAGCTGTCGTCGGAGGCCTACCTCTCCGGGTACTTCTACAAGCCCCGCACGGACTGGGAGCTGCTGGAGCGCCACAGCGAAGGTCTGATCGCCACCTCGGGCTGCCTGGGCGGCCAGGTGCTGCAGGCGTTGCTCGCCGGCGACGAGGACCGGGCGCTCAAGCTGGCGGGGCGCCTGCAGGACATCTTCGGGCCCGAGAGCTTCTTCATCGAGCTGCAGGACCACGGCCTGCCCGACCAGCGCCGCACCAACCCCCATCTGGTGGACATCGCCCGGCGGCTCCAGGCGCCGCTGCTGGCGACCAACG
>JAJZLP010000316.1 GCA_021803325.1 Actinomycetes bacterium | reverse complement strand
TAGTCGTTGCCGGCGAAGGACACCACCGGGCGGCCGTCGCCGAGCAGCACACCCCGCTGGCCCCTGGCGTCGAACGACTTCGGTCGCCGCCACCGCCCCGCCGCAACGATCTGGCGGCAGCGCTCCTCGACCAGCGCCGGCCACGGGCCGCCCGGCACGAGGTCATCCACGGGGCTCTCCGGCGTCGTCGTCCGCGGCGAGCCGGCCCGATGCGTCCACTGGATCGATCCGGCCGGCGGTGTCCCTCGCCACCCCTGGATCGGCCCTGGCCTCGGAGACGACCGGGTCCTCGGAGACAACCGGGTCCTCGGAGACAATCGGGTCCTCGTCGGCGACACCGAGCTCCTCGTCGGCGGCTACGAGGTCACCGTCGGTGACACCCCGGTCCTCGGCGGCAACCAGCTCGATGGCGGCGGCCAGCACGTCGACGACGTGGTCGATCTCCGCTGCTGTGGTGGTGAGCGGCGGAACCAGCACGATGGTGTCGCCCAGCGGCCGCAGGAGCACCCCGCGGGCGACGGCTGCGGCACACACCCGGCGACCCCATCGCCGGCCTGGTGCCGGCGGGAGCAGATCGACACCCGCCATCAGCCCGCGCTGGCGGATCGCACCCACGCCGGCCCGGCCGGCGATGCGGCCGCCCAGCGCCTCCTGGAGCTGCTCGGCGCGGGCTCGGACGTTCGCCAGCACGCCGTCGCGCTCGATCAGGTGGAGGTGGGCGAGCGCCACGGCAGCAGCCAGTGCGTTCCCGCCGTAGGAGTGGCCGTGGGAGAACGTGCGTGGACCGAGGTCCTCGCCCAAAAAGGCACGGTAGACGTGGTCGGCGGCGACCGTCGCCGACATGGGCAGGTACCCGCCGGTGATGCCCTTGCCCAGGCAGAGCAGGTCGGGGCGCACGCCACACCACTCGCTCGCGAAGAGCCGTCCGGTGCGGCCGAAGCCGGTGGCCACCTCGTCGCACACCAGCAGCACGTCGTGCCGGCGGCACACGTCGGCCACCCGCGCCACGTCGTCGGGCTCGGCCACGAGCATCCCCGACGCCCCCTGCACCAGGGGCTCGATCACCAGAGCGGCGAGACGCCCGTGGTGCTCCTCGATGGCGGTGACCGCCAGGGCCGCCCAGTCGGGCTCCGCGTAGCCGGGAGTACGGACCACGGCGAACCGCAGCGGGTCGAAGACCTCGGTGCCGAAGCCGCCGTCGCCGAGCGAGACGGAGCCGACGGTGTCTCCGTGGTAGGCGTCCCCCAGCGCGAGGAAGCGGTCCCGACCCGGCACCCCCAGGTTCGTCCAGTACTGGAAGGCGATCTTGAGCGCCTGTTCGACCGCGGCGGCGCCATCGGCGGCGAACAGGAAGTGCGGGCCGTTGACGGGCACCACGGCCGCCAGCGCCTCGGCCAGCTCGACCACCACCCGGCTGCCGTTTCCGAGCAGGGTCGAATGCGCGACGCGACCGAGCTGGGCTGCGACCGCGGCGTCGAGCTCGGGCACCCGGTGGCCGAGCGTGGTGACCCACAACGAGGAGATGGCATCGAAGTACCGGCGGCCGGCGACGTCGACCAGGTACCTGCCCTCGGCCCGGTCGACCACGATCGGCGCGTTTTGGGCGTAGGCCGCCATCTGGGTGAAGCCATGCCACACCACCGACTCGTCGCGTCGGACCCACTCCGCGGCAAGGTCCCCGGGGGCAACCACCGGGGTTCGGGCGCCTGGGTTCCCACCGCCGCCAGCGCGGTCGGTGGCCGAGGGTCGGGCGCCGAGGCTCCCACCGCCAGCGCGGTCGGTGGCCGGGGTTCGGGCGCCGGGATGGCGGTAGGCGGGCACACGGGGAGTCTTGACGCGCTGCTGCCGGCCGTCCAACCCTGGTGTCGGCACCCGGAGCCGTTCGCCACCGTGAGAAGATCGCGCCATGGACCGGATCGGGGTCGTCGACACGATGTTCGCCCGCTACGACATGGGCGCCGAAGCACTCGAGGAGCTGCACTCGTGCCCCGGCCACGGGGAGCGGTTCGAGGTGCTCTACCGGACGGTGCCCGGGTTCAAGGACCTCGGCGTCGAATGCAAGCGGTTGATCGAGGACGACGGCTGCCGGATCGTCGTCGCGCTGGGCATGCCCGGGCGCGCACCGGTCGACCAGGTCTGCGCCCACGAGGCGTCGCAGGGCATCATGCTGGCGCAGCTGCTCACCAACACCCACGTGCTGGAGGTCTTCGTCCACGAGAACGAGGAAGAGGACCCGGAGCGCCTGGCCCGGGTCTGCGCCAACCGGGCCCGCAAGCACGCCCGGAACGCCTACTGGATGCTGTACGAGCCCGAGCAGCTCCGCCGACGGGCAGGGCAAGGCATCCGACAGGGCTACGACGACGCGGGGCCCCTCGTGCCGCCTGCCTGACACCGTCGCGCCGGCGGGCTGACCCCTCGCTCGACACCGCCGCCGCCCGCCGAACACCACCGAGCCGCCGGACCCACCCCTCGCTCGCCCCTCCGTCATCGGAACGACTGTCCTCAAGCGGCCATGCCCCCGGCCGGCCATGCCATCGGTTGCGGACGCGCCAGCCCCGCCATCTGCGTCGTCAACCCAGGCCGAGGTCGGGACCGTCCAGATCAACGGGTCCCTCACGCCCGATCACCCGCCCGTAGCCCGAAGTCATCCCTCGATCGGCCAGCCGCCGAGTCAGTGCCGTATCGGCGCGCTCCTGCGCGGCAGCACGCTCCTGCGCGACAGCGCGCTCGCTGCCGATGGCCGGACCGGCCGGAAGGCGCGGCTCGGCGACACCAGGTTGCCACCGCGCCACGGGCTGGCCGGCACGCTCGACCACGGTGGCCACGACCCGATCGGCCCCAGCCTCGGCGACTGCTACGGGGGCGCCGTCGGGTGCGAGCCGGCACCACGTCGCGACCACCTGCCGGCGTGTCGGGGCGCCGCCCAGCGCGGCTACCACGGCCGACACCTCGGGAGCGCCTCGGGACACGCTCCGGCGAGGAACCCGGTCGACAACCCGGTCGATCGCAGTCGGGCCGAGGCCGACCTCGCGGGCCCGCTGGCGCCACCAGCCGGTCAGGTCGTCGGCTCCGATGCTCGGGTCGCGCCGCGGTCGCGTCCGGGCGGCCGCCAGGTCAACGGCGCGGCGGCCCCGTCCCGCAACCCGCTCCACCTCAGCGGCGATCGCGGCGGACCGCTGCGAAAAGGCCTGGCGGGCCTCGAGCCCGATGCCGAGCAGGTCGGCCCGGCCGCTCCGGGGCGGCTCCCAGCCCACGCCCAGCCGGTGGCCGAGGGCGTCGCGGAGATGGGCGTGGTAGAGGGCGTCGGCGGCGGCCCGATGGGCGTACAGGCCGCGGGCGTCCAACGCCCGCCAGCGGCCATCGGGTCCGGCTGCGAGGTTCGCCACGACCATGTGGGTGTGCAGATGGGGGTCGAGCGCCCGACTGGTCCGGTGGACGAACTCGGCGGCGACCATGCCCTGAACCGGACGTGGGATGCGCGCACCGTCGCTGCGGCTGCGCACGGCCGCGGCCCGGTGCTCGACGTACCCGAGGACGGCGGCGACGGCGTCGTCGTGGCTCGCCCGAACGGCTGCGACCACGTCTGCGTCCCCCAGGGCATGGAGCAGGCTGACCGACTTGGGTGCGCAGAAGGTCAGGTCGAACGCCGCCACCCGGACACGGTCGTGGGCGGGTGAGAGCTGGTCGCCGCTCGCCGGGTCCCGTCCTTCCAGGACGGCGGCGAGCGGCTCCGCAGACACCGTGCCGGTCAGGCCCATGTCGCGGGCTGCTCCTCCGAGCCACCGGCCCGCCGGCTCCGTGCCGCTGCCCGTGCCCTCGGCCACCTCGAGGTAGTAGCCCTGACCCCCGCGCCCGACCTTGGCCAACCGCAGCACGCACTTGCTCCCGCCACCCCCCGCCCGAGGTAACGGTAGCATTTCACTATCTTTCCTGTCATCTCATGATCCTGATGGCTTCGGCAGCCCCACCATCGACCGCCGGTATGTTCGGGGCTACCACCAACCTCCGGCATGTTTGGGGCGGCCACCTACCTCCGGCATCCACCGCAGGCATGTTCCGGGCGGCCACCTACCTCCGGCATGTTTGGGGCGGCCACCTACCTCCGGCATGTACCGGCGTCGCGTTCGGGGCAGCCATCCAGCACCGCCACCAATCCCCGTCAGCTGCGGTCAGCTGCCGCCGGCAGCCTCGGGGCGGTCGTACCGGGCCAGGATGCGCCGGGCAGCCTCAGGACCGGCCGCTGCCAGGTCCGGCGGAGCGACCACCGTGGCGTGGGGACCAAGCCGCACCAGGAGCCGCCCGAACCACGATGCGCTCGACACCGCCAGGTCCACCACCAGCCTGCCGTCGGACGTGCGCTCGACCGCCACCGTCGGCACTGCCTCGATCAGCCAGGCGCCGTCGGGCTCGACGATCAGGCGAGCCACAGTGGCATCGGGGCTCGGGACATAGGGGGCGGCTCGGACGGGGCGATCCTGACGCGCCCTGGCGCCCGGAACGGCGTCGCCCGGAACGGACCCCGAACCAGAGCCCGTACCCGAATCGGACCCCGAACCTGAACCAGCGCCGGGATCGGACCCAGAACCCGAACCAGGATCGGGATCGACCGGCCGGCCCGTCGGCCGCACCTGGAGGATGCGGTCGATCCGGAACCTTCGGAGCCCTCCGGCCCGGTGGCACCAGCCGTCGACGTACCACCGCCCGTCGAGCAGCGTCACGACGAGCGGGTCGACCACCCGCTCGTCGACCTCGTCGCGCGACGCGGAGTGGTAGCGGATCGACAGCTGCTCACCGGCATCGACGGCGTGCCGCACAGCGGCCAGGTGCTCAGGCTCGTCGAGGTCGATCCGAAGGCCGTCGCGGCCCACCAGCACGGCGTCGAGCTTGTCGACCGCCCGACCCAACGCGCCGCTGGGGTCGGCCCCGGGCACGGCGAGGATGGCCCGGGCCGCCGCTGCCAGCGCCAGGCCCTCGGCGGGAGTGAGCCGGCGCGGCCGAGCCAGGGCAGGCTCGAGGTGGGCGACCACTTCGTGGTCGTCCACCACGATCTCCATCAGCTGGTCCGGTGTGTACGGCGGCAACCCGCAGCAGGCGGCCAGCTCCAGGTCGGCGGCCACCTCGGCCGGAACCATGTCGAATTGCCGGGCGAGCTCGTCCAGCGACACCCGGCCGTCGCGAGCAAGGACCGCGAGCACGGCAAGCAGGCGGCGCAGGCGAGCACCGGCGTCCCGAGTGGCGGCACTCACCGGTCCTCTCCCCCCACCCCACCGTCGGCGAGCGACACGCCGGGATCGGCACCGGCTGGGCCCAGCCCAGCGACAGCACGCAGCCAGCGGACCATGTCGGCGCGTGCGGCGGTGGGCGCCAACACCTCGGCGTGCTCACCCAACTCGAGCACCCAAGCTCGCAACGCCGCCTGGTTGGTCACCTCCAGGCGGACGGTGGTCGTGCCCCCCGGCCGCCGGTCGATCACCGCGGCGTCCCCCACGTCACGGACCACCCGGGGGGCGACAACGTCGTCCACCAGCACGTCGACGAACGTGGGCTCCTCGTCGCCGGCACGCCACGGCTCGCCTGCCCACAACGTCGCGGGGTCGGCGTCGCCGGGCACAGTGCCGGACCCGGGCGCCCCGGCAACCGGAGCGCCCTCGACCCGGTCGACGCGAAACGTCCGCCAGCTGGCTCGGTCCACATCGAACCCAGCGAGGTACCAGCGGCCGCGATGGAACCGGAGCTGGGTCGGCACGGCGGTGCGGGTGCTGCCCCGGTACGAGAACGTGACCGTCGCCCGGGCTCCGATGGCCTCGAACAGGGCGGGAAGGGCGGGCAGGGTCGGCAGGTCTGCCAGCGCCGCCGGCCCGGGGCCGGTAGGCAGACCCAGGCGCCACAGCGCATGCTGCCCGCTACCGTCCCCCACATGGACCGCGGCGACCGCCAGGTTCAACGCCACCTGCTCGTCGGGCTGCAGGTCCAGGTCGGGGAGGTAGAAGTCCTCGGGCCGGATCCGGTACCCGACCTGGTCACGCCCGCCGATCGGCTCGGTGGACACCTCGATCCCCTGGTCACGCAACGTCCGCTTGTCCCGCTCAAACGCCTGGCGCCGCGTCTCGCCCGCCGGTGGGTAGCCGGGGACCTCGTCTGCGATCTCCTGCAACGACCGCGCCGGGCCGTCGCGCAAGAGCACCAGCACAAGGTCGGTGAGCCGCTCCAGCCGGTCCATCTCCGGCAGCGTAGGCGGCAGGACGCGGAGCACGGCAGGATCGACATGATGCCGAGCCGGCACGTCCCGCAGCACGCTCGATAGCACGCTCGACAACACGCCCCGCAGCACGCTCGATAGCACGCCTCGCAGCACCTTCGACAGCACGGCTCGCAGCACGCTCGACGGCACACACCTCGGAGAACCAACCGGCAGCGACGAGCCTGGCGGAGTGTCCCCGGCAGCCACCAGCCGGACGCCGGGCAGGCCTGACCGGTCGGGGAGAGTCCCTCAGAGCAGGTCGGCCTCGCCCCCCCACGGCGGCCGCTCCGCCAGGACTGTCCCCAGGAACCGGGCGTTGGGAATGGCCACCATCACCACCGCGTAAGGCCGGGTGCCGGTCGACGGCCGGGCCGCCCCGGCGTCGACCGTGGCGGCATCGAAGCTCCCGTGGAACACCACCACGCAGACGGCCCGGACGGGCCCGCCACCCTGTTCCGCCACGATGCGGGCCAGTCTCGGCCGCGAGGCCAGGGACCGGGCATCGACCAGGCGAACGCCTGCGAACTTCCCCCGATGGTGCACGGCGTTCGCAGCTACCGGCAACGCCTGATAACACGAGCTCACCGGGGTGGCCAGAGTGTTGCGTGCCGACGTGCAGCCACCAAGCCCAGCGGCAGCCGCCAGTGCCACTGCACCCGCCAGCCATGCCAGGACCCTGCGAGGCAGGGTGCACCCCGGCCCCGCTCGGTGCGGCGCCGTCACACCACACTGCATGCGACCCACCGCCACGCGACCCAGCCGCGAGCAGCGCGACGTCAACAGGCGGCCCAGCCCCAGGCGGCCCAGCCCCAGGCGGCCCAGCCCCAGGCGACCCAACCGCGAGCGACCCAGCCGCGAGCGACCCAGCCGCGAGCGACCCAGCATCGTGCTCGCCTTCGGTGTGTTGTCCAACCTTGCGCGCCGGGCCGCCGTGGGAACGGGCGTGCGCCGCGGGCGAGTCACGGCGCACCCGGACACGGATCGGCGGCCTCGGCAGGAAGCGCAGCCACAACATCGGGCACAACCGAAACATCGGGCACAGCCGCCGGTCCCTCCTGGTCTTGGGCGATCCCCAGAGCACGATGGCGACCCACCACGTGAGCCATGCGGGACCCAGCCACAGCTCGCGTCCACCGCCCCGGACGCCAGGCGCTCCGGGGGGGAACCAGGCGTTTGCCAGCTGGCCCGGCCCACGCGACTCGAGCCCGGCTGGGCCCTCCCCCCCGGTCGGGCACCGGCGTAGCGCCCACCGCGCCCACCGAGCCGGGACCGACCCCACCGTCCGACATCGGCATCGTGCCGCCCGATCCGCTACCAGCCTCCGCTCCGGCGGTCAGCACCGCGCCTGCATGACGGACAGCGCCGACGGGAGCGCGCCGCCGGTCGGTCCACGCCATGCCGCCCCACAGCGCCCACCCGAAGGGCAGCGGCGCCCAATAGCTGAACACCCGGTACACGAGGACAGCGGTCGCCGTCGACGCCACGTCGCCTCCGAAGGCGACGAGCGCGATCGTCATGCTGCCCTCGACGACACCGAGCCCACCGGGCGTGATGGGGAGGTTGGCAGCCAGCTGGCCGGCCCCGTAGGCGAGCAGCAGGCCACGCCAGGGAACCGGGGCGCCGACAGCCAGGAACGACAGCACCAGGCACGCGCAGTCCAGCACCCAGTTACCCCCGGTCCACAGCACGGCGCTGGCCATGTCGGTGGGCCGGACGTGCACCGTGCCCAGGCTGGCCAGCGAGCGCCGAACCCGGGCCAGCGAGGTGCGAGCCCAGGCCAGCGAGATCCGAGCCCAAGACCCTCGCTTCCCCGTCCCCGAAGCGGCGGGGATCCGACGCGCCAAAGTGGCCATGGAGCGAGCCACGGGGCGGGCCACGGGACCGGCGACAGCGGCGACTTTCCGCGCCGCCCACATCGCCGCCCGGCGCTGCACCAGCAGGAACGTCCCTGCGGCGGCGAGGGCGACGACCCCGGCGGTGACCCCGATCAGGCCGCTGTCAGCACCCTCGGCGCCGGCGACACCCAGGCCGACGGCGGCCACGAGCGCCAGGCTGGCCCCGGCGGCGACGAACGTCGCCAGCAGCACCCAGGCCGCTTCGACATCGTCGGCGCCGCAGCGTTGGAACCGCCGGAACCCGAACACGGTCGACACCACCGGACCGGCGGGCACGGAGTTGGTGATGGCCGTGGTCACGAAGACGATCGCCGCCACCGGCCGCAGGCCAACCGGCACCCCGGCGGCGGCCAACAGGCGGCGCTGTGCAGTGGCGAAGGCGATGTAGGAGCCGGCTTCCGCCGCGACGGCCAGCACCACCCACTCCGGGCGGAGGTGCCCGAGCGCGCCGGACAGTCCGCTCAGCTCGCCGCGCCGCCCGAGCACTGCCCACAACGCGACCCCGGCCAGGCCCAGGCCGACGACGTACCGCAGCGCAGTCCACCAGCGCGAGCGCGGTCCGACGGGCGGGCGCAGCCCATCGGGCGACTCCTGGTCGCCGGATCCGAGCGCCGGCGACGTCGAGGAGGGCATCATCACGATGCTGCCAGCCAGCGCCGCCAGCGGCCAGCCCCCAAGGCACCAAGCCACCAGCCACCAACCACCAACCACCAGCCACCAGCCACCAGCCACCAGCCCCCAGCCCCCAGCCCCCAGCCCCCAGCCCCCAGCCCCCAGCCACCGAGGTCAGCGCCCCCGGCGGCTGGCGGCCCCTACGATGACGCCGTGACGAACACTGGGGCTGTGCCGGTCCGAGCGCAGGTGCGGGGAACCGTGCGCCTCACCGTCGAGCACCTGGCGGTGGGCACGGACAGCGGGGACCGGGGCCACCTCGGCTCGCGTTCGAGGTCGCACCGGGTCGTGATGGCCCGATCGGTTCCCGGACGACGGCGCGGAGCGCTGCGCGAGACCGACGGGGCCACGCTGGCCGAGGCGGCCCGGACCGCGCTGGCCGAGCGGATCCCCCTCGTCCTCGTCCTCGCCTCGTCGGGATCCGACGTCACCTCCGGCGTCCACGCGCTCGCTGGATGGGGAGCAGCTGCCGCTGCCGTCAGCGCCTGCTCCGGGATCGTGCCGGTGATGGCGGTCGTGTCCGGACCGGCGCTCTCCGGGCCGGCACTGCTGCTCGGGCTCGCCGACGTGGTCGTCATGACCGAAGACGCCTTCGCCTACCTGTCGGGTCCGCAGATGGTCGAGTCGTTCACCGGTGTCCGGGTGGGCCTGCACGAGCTCGGTGGTGCCTCCGTCCATGCCCGCACCAGCGGACTGTGCGCGCTTGAGGCGACCGGCACCGACGAGGCGCTCGCGCTGGTCTCAGCCGTGCTCGACCACCTGCCGGACCACGCTGATGCGCTGGCGCCGCTGCAGCCGAGTGCGGACCCTTCGGACCGCCTCGCTCCCGAGCTGGTCGACCTGGTGCCGGCCACCGCCAACGCCTCCTACGACGTGCGGTCGGTCGTGCACGCGGTGGCAGACCACGGCGAGATGCTCGAGCTGCATCCCCAATGGGCGCCGCAGCTCGTCAC
>JAJZLP010000231.1 GCA_021803325.1 Actinomycetes bacterium | reverse complement strand
CTGTCGTCGTCCCTCGGCGCCGCCATGCCAACCAGTCAACCAACATCCCTGTCATTTCGCGAGTCCCCAGGTCAGCGCCCAGAACGCGGCACCGCCCCCACACCACCTGAATGGTTGCCTCCTGTGGATGGTGCTTGCCATGTCGCAGAGGCCACCACCTATCTACAACGCCAGTGGGACCGGAACGTAAACGGCCCCGCCATTGGTGCCGCTCTGCCGCACCACAGACGGCTTCTCTTGGCCTACGCAGGTTCAGAGCCGGAACGGGCGGGGCGAGCGACGGGGTGACCGCGGCCGGGGGGTGCCGAGAAGGGGCAGATCACGAGCATCGAGGGCATCCCGGCGCTGTCGCTCGACGCGATCAGCTCGGTCGCGTATGGGCCCGAGGCCATGCTCGTGGTGCTGGCCTCGGCTGGTGCGGGTGCGCTGGCGAGGATCGAGCCGATCACGATCGCCATCGTCATCCTCCTCGTCATCCTCGTCTTCTCGTACCGCTAGGTGATCGCGGCCTTCCCCGAGGGCGGCGGCTGCTACGCGGTCTCCAAGGCCAACCTCGGCGCCCGGGCGAGCCGTCTTGGCGCCGCGTCGCTCGTGGTCGACTACGTCCTCACCGTGGCCTTGTCGATCTCTGCGGGGGTCGCCGCCCTCGTGTCGGCCTTCCCGACCCTCGGTCCGGACAGCCTCGCCATCTCCCTCGGGTTCCTGGCGCTTTTGACGGCGCTCAACCTGCGCGGCATCGCCACGAGCGCCCGGACGTTCCTCCTGCCGACGGCGGTGTTCATCGCCGGGATCTACGTTGTGATCGTCGCCGGGCTGTTCCGGTCCCACCCGGCGGCGAGCGCCGGCATCCACCCGGCCGTCGTGCCCAAGGTCGCCGCGGTTGTAGTCGGGCCGTTGCGGCTCACTGCCGCAGCACCCCGTATGATCGCTCTTATGAGATGATCGCAGGAATGCTATGATCGTCCGTGTGGCCGTCGTCGAGCTTCACGACGAGGTTGTCGACTGGATGGACTCGCTGGACGATGACGAGTGGGATCGGGTGGTCGTGGTGATCGACCGGCTCGCTGCCCTCGGGTCGTCGGCGCGTATGCCGCTGTCGGAGAGCCTCGGCGACGGGCTCTTCGAGCTGCGCTTCACGCTCGGTCCAACCGCTCGCCGGATCACGTATCGATTCACCAAGGACGGTCGGGTGGTGCTGCTCACGACCTTCCGCAAGCAACGCAACAACGAGCGCACTGAGATCGCCAGGGCACGCAGGGCGGCCGAGGACTGCGCCCGAAGGGATCCGTGAAGGAGAAGAGGATGGCCAACTACTCCCGATGGGACGACGTGAAGAAGAAGCGTCGAGAGCTGACTACCGAGATGCGGGCGGGCGTCGAGCAGGACCTCGCGCTGGGCCAGCTCATCTACGACCTGCGCACCGGGGCCGGGCTCAGCCAGCGCGAGCTCGCCGAACGGATGGAAACGACGCAGTCGGTCATCTCACGCCTCGAGGAGGGCGGAGGGACCCGCAACCGCATCGACACCCTCGCCCGAGTCGCCAACGCCCTCGGTCGGCACCTCGTCGTCTCCTTCCCCGAGGAAGTCCCCACTCGACTGAAGGACGCCGTGCAGGTGGCCTGACGCACCAGTAGCCTCGGCGGCGGCGCCAGCGAGTGCAAAGCTCCTGGTCAGTGGTGTGCTAGCCGAGTACGAGCGTTGTAGCTAACGAGCGCCGGACCCTGCAGGTGCCGAGAATCCATCCGCGCATCTCAGTAGGTGAGTGAAAGGCAAGCTGAGTTGCAACGAAGCCCCTACGTGTCAGGCTGACCGACGAGCGGGCCGAGGAGATCGCCACCGAGGCGCTGGCCGACCTCGACGCCATGAGCGACGGCGAGGCCAGCGGGCGCACTCGGCCGCTGGGGAGCCTCGTGAAGCGACTGGGGCGCCCGCTGGTCGGGGGAGCCGAGGGTAGGTCCTTCAGCGCAGGTGCGGGTGCGGGTGTCCGGGGAACTGCTCGACCGGCTCGACACCCGGGCCGCCGGGTCGAAGCAATCGCGTTCCGAGATCATGCGCGATGACCTCCATAGGGACCATGACGACGTGCCGCACGGTGGTGGAGCCGGCCGAGGCTGCGTGGCGCACCAGGTCGAGCGTGGAAGGGTGCGAGAAGCGCGCGGTGGCGGCCGTGTCGAACGGGTGCGAAGCCGCCACCGCGACGGGACCCGAGGCCCCTGGTCCTGGCACTAACATCGCCAACCATGCCGACCGCCGTCCGAGCGCTGCGCGGCGCGACCACCGTCGACGTCGACTCCCCCGAGCGCATCACCGAGCGGGTGCAGGAGCTGCTGGCAGCCATGCTGGAGCGCAACGGCGTCGACAAGGCCGACCTCATCAGCATCCTCTTCACCGCTACCGACGACGTGGTGTCGATGTTCCCCGCGGCAGCAGCCCGGGCCATGGGTCTCGGCGACGTGCCGCTCATGTGCGCGCGGGAGCTCGGTGTCATCGGCGGCACGCCGCGGTGCATCCGGGTGATGATGCACCTCACCACCGACCGCCAGCGTGCCGAGCTTCGCCACATCTACCTGGAGGGCGCCCGCAACCTGCGCGACGACCTGCCCGGATGAGCACGGCCAGCGGGCCGGGTCGCCGACGCGCCGTGGTGGTCGGCACCGGGTTGATCGGCGGCTCTGTCGGGATGGCGCTGCGCTCGCAGGGATGGCACGTGAGCGGGATCGACCTCGATCCCGCCGCTGCGGCCGAGGCGCGAGCTGCCGGGGCGGTCGACGCCACCGGCGACGATCCCGATGCCGAGCTGGTCGTCGTGGCCACGCCACTGGGTCCGACCCCCAGCGCCGTGCGTCACGCACTGGCTGGGCATGCGCACCCCGGTCTGGTCGTCACCGACGTGGCTGCGGTGAAGGCCGGCGTGACGGCAGCCGTCGGCCACCCCCGCTTCGTCGGGGGTCACCCGATGGCCGGTTCTGAGCAGGTCGGTGTGGCTGGGGCCCACGCCGACCTGTTCGTCGGCGCCACCTGGGTGCTGACCCCGACGCAGCACACCGACCCTGATGCGTTTGCCGCGGTCCGGGCGATGGTCACATCGCTCGGCGCCGATGTGGTGGCGCTGTCCCCCGAGCAGCACGACGCGCTGGTGGCTGTGGTGTCGCACGTCCCGCACCTGACTGCTGCCACACTCATGAACCTGGCTGGGTCGATGGCCGAGCAGCACGCCGCGTTGCTGCGGCTGGCAGCCGGGGGGTTCCGCGACATGACGCGGGTGGCGGCCGGAGACCCCCACATCTGGCCCGACGTGTGCGTGGCCAACGCGCCCGCCATCGTGGAGGTGCTCGATCGGCTGGTCGCTGGCCTGCAGGCCATGCGGGACCGGGTGGTGCACAGCGACCGCGCGGGGATCCTCGCCGATCTCGGCCGGGCGGCTGGCGCCCGGCGCGCGCTGCCGGTCGGTGGGGAGCCACCCGAACAACTGGCGGAGGTGCGGGTGCCGGTGCCGGACCGGCCCGGAGTCCTGGCCCAGATCACGACGCTCGCCGGGGACCTCGGGCTCAACGTCTTCGACCTGGAGATCGCCCACAGCACCGAGGGCGACCGCGGGGTCCTGGTATTGGTGGTGGACGCCTCGGGGGCCGACACACTGCAGCACGCGCTCACCGAACGCGGCTACCAGGCTTCCTTGCAGGTGATCGCGTGACTGGCCCTTCAGACCCAGCGCAGGTAGGTGGGACCGTGCCGCGTACCGTGGCCATCGACGGTCCGGCCGGCTCGGGCAAGTCGACGGTCGCCCGGGTGCTGGCGCACCGACTGGGGGTGGCTCGCCTGGACACCGGGGCCATGTACCGGGCGGTGGCATGGGCGGCGATCGATCGCGGCATCGACGTGGCCGACACCGCCGCGGTGGCGAAGCTGGCCCGGTCGTTGACGGTCGACGTGGGGGAGCGAGTCGACGTGGACGGCGTGGATGTGACCGCCGCCATCCGGCTCCCCGACGTGGACCAGGCGGTGTCCGTGGTGGCGGCCAATCCCGAGGTGCGTCGCGAGCTGGTTCGTCGCCAGCGCCTGTGGGCGGACGAGCGTGGTGCCGGAGTGGTCGAGGGACGCGATATCGGGACGGTCGTGCTTCCCGACGCCGATGTCAAGGTGTACCTGACGGCGTCGGTCGGCGAGCGGGCACGGCGGCGTTCGAGCCAGCTCGGCGGTGGCGGGGAGCCCGACGTGCTGGCCACAGTGGCGGAAGCGCTGGTCCGCCGGGACGCGCTCGACAGCGGTCGGCAGGACTCCCCGCTCCTTCGTCCCGAGGACGTGGCCGACGACGCCCTCGTCCTCGACACGACGGAGATCGCCCCCGAAGCCGTGGCGGACGCCGTCATGGAATGGTGGAAGGAGCGAGCGCGGTCGCACGACGATCCCAGCCCGCAGTCCGAGCCGGGATCCCCCGAGCAGAGCGCAGCGTGGGACCAGCAGGGATCGCGCGAGGACCCCGGACCACAGGTTGAGAAGCGTTCGGGTCCTGGAGAAGCGTTCGGGTCCTGGCAGTGTGCCGTGGCAGAGCCCAGAAGGGGAGCCGAGATGAGCGGCGACGAAGAGACGAAGGCAGCGCCCGGGTTGGCAGCTCCCGAAGAAGCGGGGTCCGGGGCCGCTGGGGACGGGAGCGCGTTCGACAGCACGGCGCCCGGTGGGACCGGCGACGACGCTGCGGGCGAGGAGGCGGTGGGCCCAGGCCAGGGGGGCGCCCCAGCGGCGGGCCGGGTAGCGGCGCTCGGGGTGTCCGACCGGGTCTACCGGTCGCTGCGGTGGCTGGCGCACTGCATCAATCGCGGGCTGTGGCGTGTCGACGTGGTCGGGGCCGAGCACGTGCCGGCGCAGGGGCCGGTCATCCTGGCGCCCGTCCATCGGAGCATCATCGACTTCCTGGTGGCGTCCGAGGTGACGCCTCGCAAGGTCTTCTACATGGCGAAGGAGGAGATCTGGCGATCACCCCGCCTGGGCGCGGTCGTGGCGTCACTCGGGGGGTTCCCCGTCAACCGCTCCGGCGCAGATCGCCTGGCGCTCGACCGGGCGCGGTCGGTGCTCGACCAGGGAGATGTGCTCATCCTCTTCCCCGAAGGCACTCGGCGCTCGGGCCCGGCGGTCGAAGACCTCCTGGAGGGAGCGGCGTTCCTCGCGGCGCGCACGGGGGCGCCCATGGTTCCGATCGGCATCTGGGGAACCGAGCAGGCCATGCCGAAGGGTGCCCGTCTGCCGCGGCGCAGCCGGGTGCGGCTCGTGGTCGGCCCACCGCTTTCACCTCCGGCGCGGTCCGAGCGGGGCCGGGTGCCGCGCCACCAGGTCCGGGAGCTGAGTGACGAGTTGCAGCGGGAGCTGCAGCGCTGTTACGACGAAGCTCGTCGGAGCTGAGGGGTACGGGGCGGACAGCACACCCGCGGACTCCACGCCTGGCTGACAGCACGCCCGGCGGACTCCAGGCCTGGCGGACATCACGCCCCGTGGACGCCATACCCCTGCGGACGCCATACCCCTCGGACGCCATACCCAGCGGACATCACGCCCCGTGGACGCCATACCCCTGCGGACGCCGTACCCCTCGGACGCCATACCCCGCGGACATCACACCCCGCGGACATCACACCCCGTGGACGCCACATGTGGCCGACTTCACATCCGGCCGGCACCCCGGCGGCCGACCGTCAGCGGCGAGGGCCGGTGCGGTGCTCGCGCCACCAGGTCCGGGCGATGACCCGGGCGTACTGAGCGCCGAAGAACACGTTGTGGCCCTTCTTGGAGGAGCCGGACGTCCGGGGATGCCATACGGTGGGTCGCTCGTCGAGCCGCCACCCGCGACTCGCCGCGCTGATGATGACTTCGGCCGTCTGGTACTGGTCCTGCTCGAGCTCGATGTCGCGCAGCACCTCGATCCGAAACGCCCGGAAGCCGTTGGACGTGTCGGTCAGGTGCTGCCCGGTGAGGCGGTTGACGATCTCGGAGAAGACGACCACCCCGCTTCGCCGCAGCCGGTCCGAGGTCTCGTCGACGCCGAGGCGGCGGCTGGCGATGACGACGTCGGCGTCGCCGACGATCACGGGCTCGACCAGGTCTTCCACCTCGCCGGGGTCGTTCTGGCCGTCGGCGTCGATGGTGACGACGTATCGGGCGCCGTGGGCGTCTGCCAGGCGGTAGCCGAGGCGCAGCGCCACGCCCTGGCCCATGTTGACCGGCAGTCGCGCGCAGTAGTGCCCGTGGGCGGCGACGATGTCTTCGGTCCCGTCGTCGCCGCCGTCGACCACGACGAGCGTGGACACCTGAAGGCCGTGCACCTCGTGGGGCACGGCCTTCAGGACCGGACCGATGTTGTCGGCCTCCAGGTAGGAGGCGATCAGCACCAGCACCGGACCGAACTGGGCGTTGGGATGACGCCGGTCGAAGTCCTGGCGTCCCAGCTCAGTCACCAGATCGCGGACCTCCGCGGCGTGTCGGGCGCGCCGGGCGCGCTGGCGGGCGAGCGGCGCCCACGGGGTGGTGCTCATCGGGTCCCCGCCGCCGCGAACGCCTGGCGTTCCGATCGCCTGCAGAAGGCCGGCAGTGCCAGCTGGTGATCGCCGCCGGTGGTCGAGCGGTCCCGCTGCCCGGCTGTCGACTCGTCCGGGCGCCTGAGCGTGTCGGGCGTCGTCATCCCGCCATTGTCGCACCCGGTGCTCGCCGGGCGCATGCCGGGCGTACGCCAGGCGCGCCCGGCCACGGCCCGGGGGGTCAACTGGGGAGGCCGGCCAGGACGTCTGCAGCCGACACGTCGGCATCGGCTGCCCCGGTGCCCGACGCCGAACGCGACGCGAGGGAGACCGATACGGTGGTCGCCAGCGCCCGCAAGAGGTCGCGCAGCTCGGGAGGCGGCGGGAAGTACTCGTCCTCTTCGGTGACGTGGATCTCCTCGACGCCGTCGGTGGGCGCCAGCCGGGCGACGACCGCGTCGACGAGCTCGTCGGGAGCCGACGCTCCGGCGGTGACTGCGACGACGCCCGAAAGGTCGTCGGGCAGCTCGGCGGCGGTGTTGACTCGCAGGACGACGGGGCAGCCCGTGGCCCGGGCGACCTTCTCCAGCGCGACGGTGTTGGAGGAATTGCCCGACCCGATGACCACCACGGCGTCGGCCTTGCCCGCGATCGCCTTGAGAGCTGCCTGCCGGTTGGTGGTGGCGAAGCACAGGTCGGATCGACCCGGCAGCCACAGGTCGGGGAACACCTGGAGTGCCCGCTCCCGCAACCCGGCCCACTCGTCGACGCTCAGCGTGGTCTGGGTCAGGAGCGCGACCGGGGTGCCGTCGGGGATGGCGGCAGCGGCCCGGTCCACGTCAGCTTCGCTCTCCACCAGGTGGACGGCGTCGGGAGCGACGGCCATGGTGCCGATCGCCTCCTCGTGGCCGCGGTGGCCGATGTAGAGG
Organism: Actinomycetes bacterium; assembly: GCA_021803325.1. Taxonomy (GTDB): domain Bacteria; phylum Actinomycetota; class Acidimicrobiia; order Acidimicrobiales; family UBA8190; genus JAJZYI01. Next base: position 2,380 of record JAJZLP010000231.1, on the reverse strand, counting down.
ACGGTGTAGCCCTTGCGAGACCGCACCTTCAGCTCGTGGTGCACCTTGGTGACCAGCGGGCATACGGCGTCGACCACCACGCCGGCGCGGGCGCGGGCCATCGCTGCGACCTCGGGTGCGGTGCCGTGTGCCGACAGCATGAGCGGCGCACCGGGCGGGACCTCGGCCACGTCCTCGACGAAGATCACGCCACGCTGGCGGAACTGGTCCACCACGTGCCGGTTGTGGACGATCTCGTGGTAGCAGTACACCGGCGGATCGAAGACCCTGACCATCCAGGCCAGGGCTTTGATGGCCTTCTCCACCCCGGCGCAGAAGCCGCGCGGGGCGGCCAGCAGGACACGGTCGACCGGCATCGACTCCAGCGTACCGGTCCGGGGACCCGGACCCGGTAGCCTGGCAGGGTGTCGGCGCCCCGGGTTGTTGCAGTGGCGGCCGAGTCCCCAGCGGCGCGAGCCGGGCTCCAGATCGGTGACGAGCTGCTCGCCGTCGACGGCCAGGTGCCGCGCGACGTGATCGCCTACCGCCTGCTGGTCGACGAGGCCGACCCTGTTGTCGCGCTACGTCGTCGCGGGCGCGAGGAGCTGGTCACCGTGCGCAAGGACGCCGGCGAGGCCCTCGGTGTCGAGGTCTCGTCGGCGGTCTTCGACCGGGTCAAGACCTGTGACAACCACTGTGAGTTCTGCTTCATCTACCAGCTGCCCAAGCAGATGCGCCGCAGCTTGTACCTGAAGGACGACGACTACCGGCTGTCGTTCCTGTACGGGAACTTCACCACCCTGACCCGGTTCACCGAGCTCGACTTGGAGCGGGTGGTCCGCGACGGCCTGTCGCCGCTGTACGTGTCCATCCACACCACCGACCCCGAGCTGCGAGCCCGGATGCTCCGCAACCGGCGCGGGGCCGTCAGCCTCCGCTGGCTCCGGGCCTTGCTCGACGCCGGTGTCGAGGTGCACGGCCAGGTCGTGGTGTGCCCCGGGGTCAACGACGGCGAGGCTCTCGACGCCACGTTGGCCGGCATCCTCGACGAGTACCCGGAGCTGGCCAGCGCGGCCTGCGTCCCCCTGGGCATCAGCCGCTTCTCCACCGAATCGGCGATGCGGGCCCACACCGCCGAGGAGGCCGGCGCCGTCCTCGACACCGTCGAGCGCTGGCAAAAGGTGTTCCGGTCGGTGCTGGGTCGCCGCCTGGTGTACGCCGCCGACGAGTACTACCTGCTCGCCGGTGCTCCGTTCCCGGACGTGGCCGAGCTCGACGACCTTCCCCAGCACGAGAACGGGGTGGGCATGGCTGCAGCCTTCGCTGCCGCGTTCGCCGGATCCCCGGCGCCGACCGCTGTGCACAGCGGGGGGTTCTTCGCCGCCGTGGACGGCGCCCCGGCCGAGGGGTACCGGGCGCCGCGTTGGACCGGAACGGCAGCCGATACCGGGCCGGCAGCCGAGACCGGTCTGGCGGTCGATGCGGGTCGGGCGCACCTGCCCGTTCCAGATGCGGTGCCCGGCCGGGTGCCGGCACCCCGGTCGGAGGCCGGACGCGGTGCCGTGGCCGTGTGCGACCGGGTGGCTGTGGCCGCGCCGGTCCGGCGGGCGGGCGCCGCTGGTATGCCGGGGTCGTCACCGGCACGGCGACCGGTGACGGTGGTGACGGGGGAGTACGGCGCCCGCGTCATCGGACCCATCCTGCACCGGGCCGGATGGCTGGCGCCGGCCGGGCCGGTGCACCTGCTCCCCGTACGCAACGACTTCTTCGGAGGGACCATCGCCGTGACCGGCCTGCTCACCGGTGCCGACGTCGCTCGGGCTCTGGCAGCCCAGCCTCAGGAGCACCGCTTTCTCCTGCCCGACGTGTGCCTATCAGGCGGTCGGTTCCTCGACGACCTGACCCCGGCGGACCTTCCCCGTCCCGTCGAAGTGGTGGCGGCCGACGGAGCGTCGCTCCGGACCGCCCTCGAAGGAGCCCGATGAACGCCGGGGGCAGTGGGTCCGGGCGTGGGCCCGCCGGTGTCGCCGGGCGCGGCGGAGGGCCGGCTCGTGCCGGTGGCGTCAGGGTGGCAGCAGGCGATGCGGCGATGCCGGCCCGGCTGCCGGTGCTGGCCGTCGCCGGGCGGCCCAACGTCGGCAAGTCGACCTTGGTCAACCGGATCGTCGGACGGCGCGCCGCCGTGGTGGAAGAGCGGCCCGGGGTGACGCGGGACCGGCTGGAGTTGCCCGCGCAGTGGGTCGGTCGGAAGTTCACGGTGGTCGACACGGGCGGGTGGATGGCCGGGGGCGACGAGCTGGACCTCAAAGTGTCTGCCCAGGCAGAGCGAGCGGTGTCCGAGGCCGACGTCGTCCTGCTGGTGGTGGACGTCACCGTCGGCGTGACGGACGAGGACTTGGCC
>JAJZLP010000162.1 GCA_021803325.1 Actinomycetes bacterium | reverse complement strand
CTCCGCAACGGAGCCGCAGGACCGGCCAGGCCGCCTCGAGCCCTACGACCCCGCCAGCCTGGCCGACGAGGTCGCCAACCTCCAGGATCATCCCCTCGGGGTGCACGACGACAGCGAACTGTCCATCACCGGCCTGCAGAACAAGCTCCTCCTCATCGCCGATGGCGACGGCTGGGGACGCCCGGTTGGCGGCAGGCCCTCGACCCACATCCTGAAGGTCGAGGACCGTCGCTACCCGGGCCTGGTCACGATGGAAGCGGCCTGCCTGCGCCTTGCCCAGACCGTCGGTCTCACCAGCGGCGACGTGGCCCTCCAGACCATCGCAGGGCTTCCCTGCATCATCGTGTCGCGCTTCGATCGGTGCGTGGAGGCCGACGGAACGGTGGCGCGCATCCACCAAGAGGACGCCTGCCAAGCCCTCGGCCGGGACCCCGAGGCCAGCCACGGGAAGGGAAAGTACGAGGCGTTCGGCGGTCCAACGCTGGCCGAGGTCGCGAGGGTCCTGGATCGGTGGGCCGCCGATCCTCTCAGCGAGCTCGAGCGGCTCGTGGCGGTGATCACCTTCACTGCGGCCATCGGCAACGCCGACGCACACGGAAAGAACCTCAGCCTGCTGCACACCGCTCCGGGCCAAGTCAGCCTGGCGCCGTTGTACGACACCGTTCCGACCGTGATGTGGCCGAGGCTGCCCGACCGCGCCGCCATGCGTATCAACGGCAAGGACAAGCTGTCGGCCGTCACCCTCGACGACATCGTCGCCGAAGCGGCCAGCTGGCGCCTGGCTCCCCAGGCAGCCCAAAGGACCGCCACCGACACCGCCGAGTCCCTGTTGGCCGCTCTCAGTGCCGGAGACACACCCGAAGCGCTCACCGAGATGGTCCGCACCCGCCTCCGGGCGCTCCTGGCTGCCGGTAGCGCCCGCACCGCGGGATAGTGGCCTGCCCTCCCTTCGGCTGGACAGCGCCGCCAACCGAAACCGCGGCGGCAGACGGACGCCCCCCCTTGCGTTCACCAGGACGCCACCCCCTTGCGTTCACCAGGACTGAGTGGCAAAATCACGATGACGTTGTCGTCCTTGGCGACCCGATAGGCGCAACCGGGCGGGCGATGACGGCGGAGGGCGGGTTCAATGCATAGTGGTCGTCGTTTGTTCGCGGCATTTTGGCTGCCATGCGCGGCAGTTGTCGCACTGGCGCCAACCGGCAGTGCCGGAGCGGCGCCCACCTCAGGTTCCCATGGCATGTTGCCCGGGCCGGCCCTGACGCGACTGCGGCCGCGGTGGTCCAGTGGGTCGGCCTGGCTGGAGTGAACGGCAACATCCAGTTGGTCCCGGCCGGGTCTGCGGTGCAGAGCTCGGGCGGATCGCCCACGTACTCCTCGTGGCTCTGAACCAGTTTCCGTACTCAGCGTTCAAAGCCACTGACCCTTCAGCCAATCTGCTCGCTTCCCCCGTTCTACCTCCAAGGATGCGGTGAGCTCAATGGGTACAGAACCGGCAACGATCGACGGTCTCGGTACCGTTGAAGGAGGTTGCACCATGCGCGGCGGCATTGACGTCGCCGCTGCCAGGTCCGCTGCCGTTGCGGGGTCCGCTGCCGCTGCCAGGTCCGCTGCCGCTGCGATCGCTCGCTGGGGCAGAGCGGCGCTGGTCGCCGCGGTGCTCGGCACGGTCGTCGTGCTCTCAAGCCCGGGTGCATCCACGCCACCGGCTGGGGCCGCTACCGGCCCTGCCGCCACCAGATGCGCCGTGGCGACAGGACCCCAAGCTGCCGATGGCTACTGGCTGGCAGGGTCCGACGGCGGCGTGTTCGCCTACGGCTCCGCTCACTACGAGGGGTCGATGGCCAGCCGACGTCTTGCCGCTCCGGTGGTCGGGATCGCCGGGGCTGGTGACAACGGCTACTGGCTCGCCGCCACCGACGGCGGCGTGTTCGCCTTCGGCTGCGCCGCATTCGCCGGGTCTATGGCCGGTCAGATGGGCGGCGTGCCCATCAGCGGGATCACCGCCACCCCAACCGGGGTGGGCTACTGGCTGGTGAGCCGCCAGGGCGGCGTCTACGCCTTCGGAAGCGCCCGCTACTTCGGTTCGCTCCCGGGCCTCGGGGTCCACGTCAACGACATCGTCGCCATGGCCGCCACCGAAGACGGGGGCGGCTACTGGCTGGTCGGCGCGGATGGCGGTGTCTTCGCCTTCGGCGACGCTGCGTACTTCGGCAACGCGACCGGCAACGCGTCCGGCAACGCGTCCGGCATCGCGTCCGGCAACGCGTCCGGGACACAAGGCAGTCCCATCGTCGGGATCGCCGGCTTCTACGCGTCTGGCACCAAGCCCGGCTCCACCGAATTCGGCGCCGAGGGCGGCTACTGGATCGTTGCCGCGAACGGCGCCGTCGGCACCTTCGGCGCTGCGCCCGTCTGGGGCTCGATGGCGGGCACTCACCTCAACGCACCGATGGTCGGGGTTGCCGCGGTGCCCTATACCACCGTGTGCGGGATCAACGCGGGCGGCACCAACCCAGCCGGCTTTTGGCTCGGTGCCGCCGATGGCGGCATGTTCGGCTTCGGCGACGCCGGATTCAAGGGGACGGCGAGCACGACGCACCTTGCCGCACCGATCGTCGCCATTGCCGCCGTACCCAAGAACCCGGGCGCTGCCTGCCCACCTGGCTATCCCCCCTCCTGATCCGCGTCTTCGGTGGCGGTGGCGGTGGCGGTGGCGGTGGCGGTGGCGGTGGCGGTGGCGGTGGCGGTGGCGGTGGCGGTGGCGGTGGCGGTGCCGGTGCCGGTGGCCGGCTCTGAGGTGATGATTCCCGCTGGGTGGCAGGAACATCATCCGCCGTGGCGGCCCTCGTCAGGGGGCCATGTGGGTCTGACCCTGATAATTGCTTCTCGCTGTCTCACCACGTCCGAGACTGAAAAGATGCAGGTCAGCGGTACCAAACGCCCATCTCGTCGGCCGACGAGCCGCACCGCCCAGGCCGGCCGAGCATGTCAGGCGGTTCGGACCAACGCCCGGATGGCCACCAGCGGGCCCCCGAGCGGAGGCAGGCCATCGGGGTGGACCAAGTAGGTCAGTGTGCAGCAGTGCTGCGGATCGCCGGCCCGCAGTGCTGCATCAGCGTCGTTGACCTGCCTGTGCCACTCGGTCGAGGCGTCCAGGCGCGCTGAGCTGACCGGCGGAGTGCGGTAGCGGGCCACCAGCCGAAGCTCCTGGCTAGGGTCGGGGCGTGCAGCCCACCTTCCGAGCGATGAAGGCCCGGGAGTTGCTGCGCCTGCTGGAGCGGGCCCCGCTGAGCTACCAGGTCGTTCGGCAGACCGGCTCGCATCGTCGGTTGCAGGCGTCCGGCCGGCCGCCGCTAACCTTCGCCTTCCACGACGCGCAGGAACTACCGCCGGGCCTTGTGCGTAAGATCCTCAAGCGGGACGTCGGGTTGGCCGACGACGAAATCGTTGCACTGCTGAACTGAAGGAGGGCGGTCTTGAGAGCGCACATCCTCGTCCACTTGGAGGCGTCCGAATCAGGGCCGGTCTGGTGGGCGGAGTCTGCTGACTTCCCTGGCTTCTCTGCTGCCGCAGACACGCTGGTAGACCTTCGTCGCAGTGCCACAGCCGCCCTCGCGGAGTTGGCGGAGGAGCGTGGCGAATCCCTGGGACCCCTTCAGGAGTCGCTGGCGGTGGACGGCAATGGTAGTGAAGGGGCGGATATGCCGAAGCTGGACCAGGATGTGACCGAGGCGGCTTCGCTCGTCGACGCCGTGAGCGTCTAGGGCCCGCAGCCAGTCCTCGTGGAGATCACCGCCGCCATTCTCTGCGACTTCGCGGAGATTCGCGAGGGACTTCTGTTTGTTATGGCCGGCGGGGTAATGCGCGTCGTTCGGCCGAACCTCCCCGGCCCCCTGGGGCTCATGGTGGCTGGCACAGCGGAAATCCGGCCCGATCAGTTCGATCAAATTCACAGCGTGACCGTCATCATGAAGGACCCGGACGCCGCTACTGACTTGGCGCGCGTCACGACTGCCCTTCAACCGCACCGTCCTCCTGGGTTGAAGGAGGGAGAGCCGTTGGTGGTTCCCTTCGTCGTTCGCATCGGCGCCGTGATGCTTCACCACCATGGCGCTTACGACGTGCACGTTGGGTCCGACGATGAGAAGCCTCGGGTGCTCAGTTGCTACGTCGTGCCCGCCCGCTCGACGAGCTGAACCGTCGGTGCCACCCCGACGCCCGAGCCGCCCGAGCCGCCCGAGCCACAGGACGTCTCCCACCTGTTCGAGCAAGGCGAGTCGCCGAGCCCCCGCGACCACGAACTCCTCGCCAACCTGCGACGAGTCCTCCCAGAGCTGCGGGAGCTGGTCGAGTGGTTGGACCAGGCCGCGGAGGATGGCGTCTACCGGTTCTGGCACCACTCGTTCAAGGTGTACGCGTTGCAAGACGACACGGAGCGCATCGTGGCCCTGCTCGACCAGGTCCGCCCCGAGGGCACGACCCTCAACCCGTGCTTCCACACCATCGTGGCAAGCGGCACGGGCAAGCGATGGGAGCGCGCCCACAACGCGCGCTGGCTGGAGGTGCTGCGGATCACTGAACTTCCCCACTGACGATCACTGAAATTCCCCCACCCTTGAGCGGGGGTGGTGGGCCCGATGCAGGGATCCACCAATCCGGTTGGGGGCTCCCCGACGCTGATGGTTCCAGCCAACCAGCGCGAGGAGCCCCCGGCCATGTTCTCAAGGAGTGATGACGTGGAAGTGAATGCCTTGTCCACGCGGGGATCGTCGATCTCGGCCATCGCCCGCCACCTCGGCTGCGACCGCAAGACGGTGCGGGCATACCGACCCCCTCCGATCTGGTTGACCCAATCCGTACTGGTTCTGCAGCCGGACCGGCACATCCGCTGCCGGTTAGTCAACGCTCTCGGAGGGGAGGGCATACCTGTCGGGCGAACGGATCGCCGGGGTGCGACGGTCGCTGGTGTGCGGGTCACCCCTCCCTGATGGTGTGCCTGGTGAGGCACAAGCGCTGGAGGGTCTGGATGGAGCGGTGGATCGTACGGTCGGCCGAGGACTTCGGCCGGAGCATCGCGGACATTCGCCATGCTCGCGGACTCACCCAGAGCGAGCTGGCAGCGCAAGGAGGGCTGTCCCGCCCCTGGTTGGCCAAGCTCGAGGCTGGCCGCTCGACGCCGGTCCTCGACCACCTCCTCAGGCTGACACGCCGACTCGGCGCGACCATCACCATCACCTACGACGGCGACGATGGCCAGGCCTGAACCGCTCGGCGTCTGGTTGTACGGGTCCCGGGTCGCCGAACTGACCACCTCCGGGCCGGGCGACGTCGCCCTCCGCTACAGCGACGAGACCCTCGGCCGCTGGCCGCGCAACACCCCCGTGCTGTCGTGTTCTCTGCCCCTCACCACCAGGCGACAGAAGGCGGCTGTCTACTTCAAGGGGATGCTCCCCGAGGGCCGGCACCTCCAGGCTGTCGCCGCCCAAGCGAAGGTCTCGACCATCGACATCTTCGGCCTGCTGGCCCGCTATGGCCGCGACGTCGCCGGCGCCACCGTGATCTCCGCAACGGAGCCGCAGGACCGGCCAGGCCGCCTCGAGCCCTACGACCCCGCCAGCCTGGCCGACGAGGCCGCCAACCTCCAGGATCATCCCCTCGGGGTGCACGACGACAGCGAACTGTCCATCGCCGGCCTGCAGAACAAGCTCCTCCTCATCGCCGATGGCGACGGCTGGGGACGCCCGGTCGGCGGCAGGCCCTCGACCCACATCCTGAAGGTCGAGGACCGTCGCTACCCGGGCCTGGTCACGACGGAAGCGGCCTGCCTGCGCCTTGCCCAGACCGTCGGTCTCACCAGCGGCGACGTGGCCCTCCAGACCATCGCAGGGCTTCCCTGCATCATCGTGTCGCGCTTCGACCGGTGCGTGGAGGCCGACGGAACGGTGGCCCGCATCCACCAAGAGGACGCCTGCCAAGCCCTCGGGCCGGGACCCCAAGGCCAGCCACGGGAAAGGAAAGTACGAGGCGTTCGGCGGTCCAACGCTGGCCGAGGTCGCGAGGGTCCTGGATCGGTGGGCCGCCGATCCTCTCAGCGAGCTCAAGCGGCTCGTGGCGGCGATCACCTTCACTCCGGCCATCGGCAACGCCGACGCACACGGTAAGAACCTCAGCCTGCTGCACACCGCTCCGGGCCAAGTCAGCCTGGCGCCGTTGTACGACACCGTCCCGACCGTGATGTGGCCGAGGCTGCCCGACCGCGCCACCATGCGTATCAACAGCAAGGACAACCTGTCGGCCGTCACCCTCGACGACATCGTCGCCGAAGCGGCCAGCTGGCGCCTGGCTCCCCAGGCAGCCCAAAGGACCGCCACCGACACCGCCGAGTCCCTGTTGGCCGCTCTCAGTGCCGGAGACGCACCCGAAGCGCTCACCGAGATGGTCCGCACCCGCCTACGGGCGCTCCTGGCTGCCGGGAGCGGCCGCACCGCGGGATAGTGGCCCGCCCTCCTTCGGCTGGAGGTGCGATGGATTGGCCCGGTCGGATCCTGTTCGACAACCGTCGATCGCTCTGTCAGGTCCGGTCACCACAGCCCCGGCGATCACTCTCACCCGCCACGCTCATGGGACCACCCTTCCGCCACGAGCATAGGACCACCTCGTTCCCGTCCGTTCCCGTCCGTTCCCGTCCGTTCCCGTCCGTCCTGGCCCGGGCTCTGGCCGATAGGGCACTCGCCTGGCATGGCGGCGAGCTGCTGCCGGCCCAGCGCTCCGACGACTGGGCGGTGGCGCCACGTTGGCGGGTCACCGAGCTGGTGCTGCGGCTGCTCCACGAGCTGGCGGCCCGGGCGGCGGCGGCCGGGGAGATCGGTGCCGCCATCGGCCACCTGGAGCGGGCCATCGTCACGGACCCCCACGACGAAACGCGGTACGTCCGTACCGCCCGCATGCTGCTGTCGCTGGGGGCGCGCCGCACCCCGTAACGGGTCGCCCGACCGCGCCGAGCCACGCATCCCGGTGTCTCCAGCGGTCGGTGGGGGTCATCAGCACCGGCCATCATGACCGGGACCGTGCACCGACCGCTGGAACTCGCTCACGGCCGGTGGAACTAGCCCACTTTCCGCGGACCCGGCGGCTACCCGATCACCTCACCGGTTGGTGGATCCAGGTTGAACCAGCCGCCATTTCCTTGACGGGCATGCAGTCGCTCTGTAACCTCTAAATGTCAAACATAAGAGAGGCGGCTCTACAACGGCGGTTACGGGACCAATGGCTAAGGCGGGAAGGACCTGGATCCTGGTCGTTCACCGGCTGGTTCGTTTGCTGACTACTTTGACGCCGAGAGGCTCCCCTTCGAGAGCATTGACCTAATCCCAGCTGAAGTGCGGCGCCAGGCTGGGATTCCCTTATGAGCTGGGTCAACGACAGCGGAAGGGGACCGAGAGGTGTGAGTGCCGTAACGATGTTGCGGCTTTCGATCTCAAGGGCAGGGTTGATGTCGTGGGGGCGCCGATTCCGGAATGAGCGCTCAAAGGCGGGATGTGCTTCCATCTGGAATAGTCAAAGGCGGGTATCGCGATATGAATCTGTGGTGGAGGAAAATGCTATCTGTTGCGGTGAGTATCCTCACTCTCACCGGAGTGGTCACCATCGGCTTCGGCCTCGTGACGTCATCGCCTGCACTTGCCGATACACAGACAGTAGGCAATACGTGGTCATCTGGATGGACGGGCTGGATTCCCACCGCCTGGTGTCAGTACAGCGACGCGACCGGCCAAGGCTGCACCTACTACTTTAGCTATATTAATGCCAGCGGTAGTCTTGAATGGCAGCAGTGGCGAGACAACTCTGGTAACTATTACATCAAGATGGTCCAAGACGAATGGGCTGGTTACCTTGGTAGCGAGTTCGGGTATACGGACCAGGCTTCTGTGTATTCATCAGGTGAGGTTTCAACGCACTGGGAGGGGTCTACGCTGATCTCCGCTGCCTACTCTAATCAAAGTCTTGGCTGTCCATTGGTGGAACAAAACCCGATCTACGATCCATGCACGGAATCAAATTACAACCAGAACGGCTACCACTTCTATGCATCGTGGACCGACCAGCCATCTCTATTCTACACCTCAGCAGATGGATATCTTGCAGTGACGCCAAGCGGTTCCCTGTACCAAGACGAGGTCCTGACTCCATCGTTCTAGGTCGACCATATACGTTTGACCGAGGAGTGAACGTGAAGAAGTACATCGCATCTGCAGGAATTGCTATTGTTGTTGGATCAGGAATCGGTGGTGTTGTTGTTCTCACTGGAGGCAGGGGTGTGGGCGCTAGTCCGCAATTTGGGTCCGGAACCGCACACCCTCCGTCGCTCGGAGATATCTCGCCAGGCATTGTCAACGCTCTGGATCATCTGCCCTCACAGGCGAGCATGGAGTCTGCTCTTGAAACCCAGGGCGTCAGTGTCCAAGTGAATGGCTATAAACTCGGATTGGCTGGACTTGCTGCTCGGACACGCGGCTACTTGAACAACGATATCGTGGCTGCCGGTACCGCTGCAATCAACCGCGGGGCTGATGTGAGCACGGCAATCGGTCAGGCGAGTGCACTAGCACCCGCACTTCGCCAGGCGGTCGCGTTCGGTGTCCTCACGCGACTTCTGTACGACACGGCTGTCGCCAATCACGGCATGGCATCTCGTCAATCTGCCGAACGCTATGCCCAGAACAACTATGATATCTATCTGCAGAGTGTCAACGATCCTTCGCCCTACGTCGCGAAGCCGCCGCAGCTCACACGAAGCGACTTCTTTTCGAACGCGGCCATCAGCAGCTATCAGTACACGATGACCGTTAACAGCGAAATGTCGACAATAGCCAACGCTGACAGTGCTGCAGGTGCCGGGAGCGGAGTATCCGGATCGATTCAGGTGAATGACACGCCTGCCCTCCAAGTATGGATGACCGGTCAGATGGTCTTGAGGTCAGTTCGGATCCACGGAGTGCCTGATGCCACCGCCAGCAATCTCGCTTCATTTCTTCCGCAACATCTACACGGATAGGCAAGCTGCACGATGAGGCTGATCAATCGGGGCAAGGTCACCTGCTCCCTTTTCGCACTTGCATTGATCGCGCAATCATGTGGGGGAGGGGGACAGAGTGCGACACCAATACCTCAGTTCCTGCGTGTGGTCAGCCCACAGGGATCAATCAACCTGTTTGCTCGAACTACGAGTGGCGGAGTCGTTGTCGCTGCTGATCTCCTTGTGGCACGCTGTTCTCACATCTTGACCATCGGGGTGAAGCGCGGTTCATCACAGTACACATATAGTGACACGTGGCAGTCCATCCCAACGGCATCACCAGCTCGTATCCTGTCCTGGATCGGCCTGAACGACATTGTTGTACTTCGGACATCACCATCGGTTACAAAGGTGTCCTGGGTGATACGCGGCAGGCTGACCGACCATATGACACCACGCCAAGGGTGGGCCGTCCTCGTCGGACCGAGACTCCCCGAAGAAACCAAGTTTTTGACTCTGCGAGAAGGGACGATAACCGCGTATCACGCGAATGCCATGGTGAGCTCGATAGGCGTTGACAACGCCAACGTGGCGCCACCCCCTGGTGTAGGACTCGGCGGAAAGCAGCTGGCCCCGTGCCGCTGACCTGAATCCAGGACTCCTGTTGTGTTCGCGGTAGGGGGCTCTTCTGCTGTTCGCGTGGGTGGGTTGAGCGGCTGGTGAGGGCGCATCGCCGTTCCCCGTCTACGTTTCTGACTGTCAGAAGGTCAGAGACGGCAGACAGGGAGACGGCGTGCGCAGCACCAG
>JAJZLP010000320.1 GCA_021803325.1 Actinomycetes bacterium | reverse complement strand
GCCGGCCCCGGTCGTGACCTCGGTCAGTCCTGCCACGGGGCTGACGACCGGCGGCACGGTGGTCACCGTCACAGGGACGAACCTGGCCATCGCCGGCGCCACCAGCACCGTCGCCTTCGGGCCCACGTCGGCCACCGCCGTCACCTGCACGGCGACCTCGTGCACCGCGACTGCCCCGGCGTCGGCCGCCGTGGGGACCATCGCCGTCGTCGTCACCACCGCGGCGGGTCCGAGCGCGCCGGCCGTTGCCGGCGCCGAGGACTTCACCTACGTCGTCCCCGCGCCGACCGCCACTTCGCTCAGCCCAACCTCGGGTCCCGTCGCCGGCGGCACCCCGCTGACCATCACCGGCACCGGTCTCGGCACCGCAGGCACCGCCACCGTGCACTTCGGTCTGGTGACCGTCCCGGCAACCAGCGTGAACGCGGCTGGCACCCAGCTCACCGTGACAGCACCGGCCGACGTGGCCGGAGTCGTCGACGTCACGGTCACCGTGGTCACCGCGTCGGGTCCGCAGACCACGTCACCGGCCTTGCGGTTCACCTACACCGGCGGCACCGGCGGCACCGGCGGCACCGGCGGCACTGGCGGGTCGGGCGGCACTGGCGGCACTGGCGGCACTGGTGGCACCGGTGGGTCGGGCGGCACTGGCGGCACTGGCGGGTCGGGCGGTACCGGCGGGTCGGGCTCCGCAGGCTCGGGAACCACGGGAACCGCGGGGTCGGCGGTACCGGGCATCTCGGCGGTCTCGCCGCCGTCGGGCTCGGCCGGCACCGTCGTCACGATCTCGGGCTCGGGGTTCGGCGGCACGTCCGCAGTGGACTTCGGCTCGGTGCCCGCCAGCAGCTTCACCGTGGTGTCCGCGGGCGAGATCACCGCCACGGCGCCGGCTGGCGTGTTCGGCACGGTCGACATCACCGTCGTGACCGCCGGCGGCCGCAGCGCGACGACGTCGGCAGACCGGTTCGTCGAGGTGCCGGTGCAAGCCGCCAGCGGCTCGGCCGGAGCGACCGGCTACCGCATGGTGGCGGCCGACGGTGGGGTGTTCGACTTCGGCTCCGCCGGGTACAGCGGCTCGCTGCCGGCGTTGGGCGTGCACGTGTCGGACGTGGTGGGGTCGGCGGCCACGCCCGACGGGCGCGGCTACTGGATGGTCGGGGCCGACGGCGGCATCTTCGCCTTCGGCGACGCCGGCTACTACGGGTCGCTGCCGGCTCTCGGCGTGCACGTGTCGGACATCGTGGGGATGGCGGCCACGCCCGACGGGCGCGGCTACTGGCTGGTGGCCCGGGACGGCGGCATGTTCGCCTTCGGCGACGCCGGCTACTACGGGTCGCTGCCGGCTCTCGGCGTGCACGTGTCGGACGTCGTGGGGATGGCGGCCACGCCCGACGGGCGCGGCTACTGGCTGGTGGCCGGCGACGGCGGGGTGTTCGCCTTCGGTGACGCCACGTTCTTCGGATCGATGGGCGGCGAGCCGTTGAACCAGCCCATCGTCGGAATGGCGGCGGTCACCGGCGGCGGTGGGTACTGGCTGGTGGCCCGGGACGGCGGCATCTTCGCCTTCGGTGACGCCGGCTACTTCGGCTCCATGGGTGGCCGACCGCTCAACGAGCCGGTCGTCGCAATGGCTGCGTCGGGCACCGGGGGCTACTGGCTGGTGGCGGCCGACGGTGGGATCTTCGCCTTCGGGGACGCCCCGTTCGACGGGTCCACCGGTGCCCAGCGGCTCGCCCAGCCCATCGTCACCATCGACACCGCCGCGAGCTGAGGGACCGACGTGGACAGCACACCAGCAGGCACCCCGGGCGCGGCAGCAGGCCCGCAACCTGGCCGGGCGGGGGCCTGGCGGCACGACGCCGCCGCAGGCGCTCAGCACGCCACGGCGGCAGGCCGGCGCCGGCGCGCCGTCCACGCCCGCAGGCGTCGGCGCGGGCTGCCTGTCGCCACGCTGGTGGTCGCCGGAGCGGTCGGGGCGCTTGCCGTCACCGGCGTGGTGCCCGGCACCGGTCGGTCGCAGGCGGCGAACGCGTCGGCCACCGCCGGGACCACCCCAACCTCCCCGTCGTCCCTGCCGCCGGCACCCGCCGGGTTCGCCGGCCAGGTCACCGGACTGTACGACGAGATCTACCAGGCCAACGAGCTGTTGCAGCAGAACAGCGGCGGGTCGATCGGCACGGTGTCCCAGCTGCCGAGCCAGACCAGCTTTGCGCAGTCGATGGCCAACCTGACGCCCCTGGCGCTCGACGAGCTCTACCAGGCCACGCAGAAGAACCCGCAGTGGGCGACCCTGCCGGCCAAGTACCAGCAGCTGATCACCCAGCTGCAGAGCCCGAGCGCCCACATCCGGAAGGCCGCGCCGTCGCCGGCTCCCGCGCAGCAGGCCGTTCCCCAGCTCAAGCTGTCGGCGCACCAGGCTACGGCCCGGTCGTTCCCGCCGCCGCCGCCCACGGGGAGCTTCCCCGCACCGCCCGCCGCGTTCGTCCCGTCCTCGCCGGTGGGTGCCTACACGCCGACGTCGTGCCCGCCGGGTGCGCCGGGCGGTCCGTCGGTCGCCCCGGGCGACAGCGCCATTTTCGCCGCCCAGCTCACCACCGACGTGGCCGCCAGCGTCGCCGGTGCGGTGCCCGACATGATCCTGGTGGTCATCGCCGGCGAGGGGACGAGCATCCCCGACCCGGCCAAGTACATCGCCGAGGCCATCCAGCTCGCCGGCGTGATCACGCTCGACACGTTCAACTACGTGCAGGCGGTGGCCAACGACTGCGACACCGCCAACCGCGACGGGTTCCTCGCCAACATCGACAACACCACCGTCAACGTCTACAACCTGCTGACGCTGGTGCAGAACACGCTCAACAACGTCGAGAACAGCGTCAACACCGTCGCCGGTCAGGTGGGTGTGCTCCAGCAGACGGCCGACGAGCAGCTGGTGCTCGGCATCGAGCAGGCACTCACCGCCCCGTTGGGCTCGGCGCCCAACGTCGCCTACGAGCTGCCGGCGTCGCTGGGCGGCAACCTCGATTCCACCCCCATCGGCGTGCAGGAGGTGGTGACCACCACCCTGAACGAGGCCAAAGCCGCCGGGGTGCCGGTCAACGCGGCGGCCAGCCAGTTCCTGTCCATGGGGAACGCAGCGCTGTCCGCCGGCAACGACCAGCAGGCGTACGCGGACTTCCAGAACGCCTTCCAGCAGGCGGCCCAGTGATGCGGCCCTCCGACCACTTCGAGGTGCAGCCCATGCCCGGAAACCGTGGGCGTTACCGCCGCTGGCTCGCGCCGGCCGGCGTGGCTGCGTGTGCCATGACCGCAGTCGTCGTGGCAGCCGTCGCCGTCGCCGGGCCCACCGCCGGCTTGCCTGGGGCGAAGGCATCGTCGGGGTCGGCCGCCGTGCCCGGCAGGACCGCCAGCGCCGCGCCGGGCCACGGCGTGGCATCAGGCCGCCGGGCGACAGCCCACACCGCGTCGGCCCGGAAGCCGTCGGCCTCGGTCGCCGCGTCGGTGCCGGCCGGGTTCGCCAGCCAGGTCGACGGTGTCTACGGCGGCCTGGCACAGACGATCGGCATCTTGGACACCCGGGATCCCGCACAGCTCGCCGGCACCGGGCAGCTCCCGTCCGCAGCCCAGTTCTCCAAGGACGTCGCCGGCCTGACACCCACCGAGCTCGCCGTGCTGGTCCGGGCCGTCCACCGGACGTCGCGGTGGGCCGCGGTGGTGGCTGACGTCCGTCGGCTGGCAGCGACCGTCACCGGCGCTGCCTCGACCGGCTCGAGCACGTCGGGTTCGAGCACGTCGGGTTCGAGCACGCCTGGCGCATCGGGTTCGGGCACGTCGGGTTCGAGCACGTCGAGCGCCTCGGGTTCGGGCGCGGGCGGCTCGCCCTCGGGTGCGGTGCTGCCGGCGGTGGAGCGCTCCGGCGCAGCAGGTTCCGGCCAGTCGCTGGTCGCCCACGCAGTCTCGGGGACGACCGCATCGGGGGCCTTCCCCCCGCCGGACCCCGTCGGGAGCTTCCCAGCGCCACCGGCGGCGTACGTCCCGTCCTCGCCGGTGGGTGCCTACACGCCGACGTCGTGCCCGCCGGGTGCGCCGGGCGGCCCGTCGGTCGCCCCGGGCGACAGCGCCATCTTCGCCGCCCAGCTCACCACCGACGTGGCCGCCAACGTGGCCCAGGACGTTCCCAGCACGATCACCGTCATCATCGCCGGCGAGGGAACGAGCATCCCCGACCCGGCCAAGTACATCGCCGAGGCCATCCAGCTCGCCGGCGTGATCACGCTCGACACCCTGAACTACGTGCAGGCGGTGGCCAACGACTGCGACACCGCCAACCGCGACGGGTTCCTCGCCAACATCGACAACACCACCGTCAACGTCTACGACCTCCTGACGCTCGTCCAAGGAACGCTCGACCACGTCGAGACCAGCATCAACACCATCTCCCAGCAGCTCGGCGTGCTGCAGCAGACGATGGACGCACAGCTCACCTTGGCCATCGAGCAGGCGCTCAGCGCTCCGATGTCCGCCACGGCAAACCTGGCTTTCGAACTGCCGGCGTCGGTGGGCGGCAACCTCGACTCCACGCCCATCGGCGTGCAGGAAGTCGTCCACGGCGCCGTGCAGGCTCGCCTGGCCGCCGGCGCTCCGGTGAACGCCGCCGCCGAGCAGTTCCTGGCCCTCGCAGACGCGGCGTTGTCGGCTGGCAACGACAAAGCGGCCTACGCCGACTACCACCAGGCCTACCTGCAGGCGGTCGGGCCGTGACGGCGCCCGCCCGGCCGGCACCACCGGCGGCACTGGAGCGTGTCTTGACCGCCGCCATCTCGCGCCGGTCGGCGACCGTTAGGGCTCGCCAGGTTCCTCGGGCATGCCGGCCTCCCCGTGCCCGGAGGATTGCTCAGAGACGCCTGCCCGGCTGGGCGCGCTGCGCCCATGGCACCCAGGAGGCGCCGTGCGCCGCTCCGACATGCCGGGACCAGCGGCAGGAGCCGGCTCCGGCCCGGCCTCGCCCCCGGTGCACATCCAGGTGGTCCTCACCACCGACCCCGGCGGCCGCCCGGCCGGCGTCGTCGAGAGCGACGACGGGCGCAGCGTCGCCTTCGTCGGCTGGCTCGAGCTCATGGCCGAGCTGGCCCGGTCACTTGCCGACCCGAGCCATCCCAGCGCAGCTCGCTGATCGCCGACCGGTCCCGGGCACGCCGGGTGCAGTGATCACAGGAGGTGGTGCTGGCGCACCTGATGTTCGTGCTGCGTCACGGGCACCCGCTCGTCTCTCCGGATCACGGGCATCCGCCGGTCCCGCTGTGCTCGCCGGGTCACGCGCATCTGCCGTGCCGGCTCTTCTTGCCGTTCCCGCCGGGTCACGGGCATCTGCCGTGCCGGCTGCACCACGGGCCCTGCCCGCCGCACGACACCACGTACCACCGGCAGTTGTGCCCTTTGGGCACGTGACGAGGAGCTGACATGCACGGACAGCCACAGCGACAGGCATTGCAGCGCCAGCGGGCGACCGCTGCGCCGACGCGCCGGCGCCACCGCCTCGCCCAGGCAGCTTCGGCCGCCCTCGTCGTCGTGCCCATGGCAGTCGCCGGGCTGGTTGCCGGCACCGCCGGCACCGCCGCGGCCGCGGGCGGACCGCCTGCGGGTCCCGACCCGACCCTGCTGGTCGGTTCCGCCCCTGCGTTGAGCCCTCAGGGCGGCGCAGCCAGTGGGGTGGTGCAGGGCTTCACCACCAGCACCGGGGCGCCGGTCGGCCCGGCCGCCGGTGTGGGTGTCGGCGGTGAGCCGTGGACCATGGCGGTCACCCCGAGCGGCAGCACCGCCTACGTCGGCAACTGGGAGTCCGGCACCGTCACCCCCGTGAACGTCGGCGCGTCCACCCTGTCAACGAA
Organism: Actinomycetes bacterium; assembly: GCA_021803325.1. Taxonomy (GTDB): domain Bacteria; phylum Actinomycetota; class Acidimicrobiia; order Acidimicrobiales; family UBA8190; genus JAJZYI01. The sequence continues at coordinate 3,969 of JAJZLP010000320.1, read as the reverse complement.
CACCGCCCTGTGCCTGCCCGTCGGCTCCTGCCCGGCAGACACCAACACCGAGCCCGAAGCGGTGGCCGTCACACCCGACGGCACCGCCGCCTACGTGGCCAACTCGGCGGAGAGCACCGTCAGCGAGATCGTCTTGACCGGCAGCAGCGCCCCCAAGGTGACCAACACCCCTCTGGTCCTGCCGACCGGAAGCCGCCCCGATGCGATTGCCATCACCCCCGACGGTGCCACCGCATGGGTGGCCAACTACGGCACCAGCACGGTGGTGCCCATCGAGCTGAACAACAACGACGCGGTCGGGTCGCCCATCGCCCTGCCCGCCGGCAGCCGTCCCACCGGACTGGCCGTCACCCCCGACGGCCAGCACCTGCTGGTGGCCGACTCCGGCAACGGCATGGTGAGCGACGTCACCCTCGCCACCGGCGCGGTGCGCAGCGTCCCGCTGGAACCGGCCGGCGCCGCCAACGCTCCTGAGCCGTACGGCGTTGCCATCACCCCCGACGGCGCCACCGCCTGGATCACCGATGCCAGCAACAACGTGCTGGTGCCGTTCGCCATCGCCAGCGACACGGCGGGCAGCCCGGTGGCAGTCGGCCAGCACCCGGTGGCGGTGGCAGTCGCCGCCACCACCAACGGGCTGACCGCCTACGTGGCCGACGAGTTCTCCAGCGAGGTGTCGGTCGTCGACGTCGGCGCGGCGACACCGAAGCAGACCAGCACCATTGCTACCGCTCCGGGGCCCGACACCCTGGCCGTCACGCCCGACCAGGCGCCGGTGGCCGCCTTCACCGACACGCCCGGCACCACCACCAGCCTGACCACGTTCGACGCATCGGCGTCGCACACCGTGCCGGCGGGCGGGGCGCTCAGCTACACGTGGGACTTCGGCGACGGCACCCCACCGGTGACGGTGGCCACGCCTACGACCACCCACCAGTACTCCACGCCCGGCGTCTACACGGTGACCCTGACGGTCACCGACGCGCTCGGCACGTCCACCACCGTGGCCTACACCGGCCAGACCATCACCTTGGACGGCGGGCCGTCGGCCACCGTGACCCAGGCGGTGGCGATCGCCGCACCGCTGGCGAACCGGCCGGCCGAGGCGCTCGTGACCGGCGGCACCGCCGGTGACGCTGTGCCCTACACCCTGAACCCGGCTACACCGAGCGCCACGGGAGGGACGCCGATCTCGGTGGGGGCCGGCGCCGACCCGACCGCGCTGGCCATCGGCCCGCACGGCCACACAGCCTTCGTGGTCGACACCGCCACCAACGAGCTCGTGCCCATCGACATGCAGACCGGGGCCGCCAGCTCCCCGGCGACCTGGATCCCCGCCGGGCAGGGACCCGACGCCGTCGCCGTCACCCCGGGCGGCGCCAGCGCCTACGTGGTCGACGGGGCCGACAGCACGGTGACCGACGTCACCCTGGCCACCGGCAGTGCCGCGCCGATCCCGGTGCCGTCCGCTGCGGGCGCCGACCTGAATGCCATCGCCGTCAACCCGTCGGGCTCCACGGCATACGTCACCGACGGCACCAACGACACCGTCACCCCCATCGACCTGAGCGACGGGACGGTCGGCACGCCGGTGGGGGCGGCTGGGACCGGTCCGTTCTCGGCGCCTGACGCCATCGCCGTCAACCCCGACGGCACCACCGCCTACGTCGTCGACGGCGGTGCGGCGGGCGGCAGTGGCGGCGTCACGCCGGTGGCGATCTCCGGGTCGACCCCGCAGCCGGGGACGACCGTGTCCATCGGAGCGCCGGCGGACCACCCTGACGCCATCGCCGTCAACCCCGACGGCACCGCCGCCTACGTCGTCGACGCGCCCGGCAACGGCGACCCTGCAGCCCTGACCCCGCTGGCGCTTACCGCCGGGGGCGTGACCGCCGGCCCATCGGTGGCGGCCGGCAGCGTCACGGTCGGCAGCCAGATCTATGTCGTCACCAAGCTGACCGGCGTGGCCGTCACCCCCGACGGCACCGCCGCCTACGCCGTGGGTACCGCCACCGACACCGGCGGCACGTCCGTCGACGTGGTGGTCCCGTTCTCTCTCGGCGCCGGTGGGCCGAAGGTCGGCACGCCGGAGGTGATGCCGACCGGGACGGGTCCCACGGCCATCGCCATCACCGCGGACCAGGCCCCGATCGCGAGGCTGCAGGCTCCCACCAGCCCGGTGGCGGCCGGTACGACGGTCGACTTCGGGGCGCTGGCGTCGTCGAACCCGTCGTCGCCCATCGCCACCTACGCCTGGAACTTCGGTGACGGCACGCCGGTCGTCACCACCGGCACGCCGGGTGTGGCGGCGACCCCTGCCGATGCGCAGATCACCCACGTCTACACGGTGGCTGGCAGCTACACGGCGTCGGTGACACTGACGGACACGGCGGGGACGTCGACCACCCGGGTGTTCACCGGCCAGACCATGTCCCGTGACGGCGGCCATCAGGCCATGCAGTCGCAGCCCGTCGTCGTCTATCCGACGGTCACCGCGGTGACCGACGCGGTGTCGGCGAGCGACGTCGGCGACGCGGGGGACACGGTCACCATCACCGGTACCGGCTTCTCCACGGTGGCCGGGGCGACCGTGTTCGATTTCGGGACCACCCCGGCGAAGTCGACCACCGTGACGTGCCGCACGACCACCTCGTGCACGGCGACGGTCCCCGTTGGGACCGGCACCGTCGACGTGACCGCAACCGTCGGCGGGCAGACCAGCCCGAAGGTCGCCGGTGACCGGTTCACGTACCTGCCGACGGTGACCGCCGTCAGTCCGTCGAGCGGCGTGCCGGCCGGCGGCACCCACGTGACCATCACCGGCACCGGGTTCTCGACGGCAGCCGGCGCCACGGCCTTCGACTTCGGCACCGGCAGCGCCGCCACCGCGGTCACGTGCTCGACCGTGACGTCGTGCAGCGCCACCACGCCCAAGGGGAGCGGCACGGTCGACGTGACCGCCACCGTGGCCGCGCTGACCAGCCGGCTCAACCCCCCAGCCGACCACTTCACCTACACCACGGGCGGTGGCGGTGGCGGCGGCGGTGGTGGTGTCCCGACGGGGCCGCCGTCGACGACGCCGGTGGTCACCGGTGTGTCTCCGTCCACCGGACCTTCGGCCGGCGGCACCGCTGTGACCGTCGTCGGCGACAACTTCTCCACCGGCGCGGGTGCCACCACCATCGACTTCGGCCCAGGCAACCCCGGCACAGCGGTCGACTGTGTGACGTCGGTCTCCTGCACCGTGGTCTCCCCAGCCGGTACCGGCACCGTCGACGTCACTGTCACCACCTCGGCTGGCACCAGCGGGACCTCGTCGGTCGACCAGTTCACCTACAGCGCTACTGCGGCAGGCGGGTCGGGGGTCGGGTCCAGGCCGGTGGTGACGTCGGTGTCTCCGGGCACGGGCATCCCCGGCACGGTGGTGACCGTCGATGGCAGCGGGTTCACCGGGGCGACCGCCGTCGACTTCGGGCCGCTGAGCGCCGCGAGCTACACCGTGGTGTCCGCCACCGAGATCACCGCGACCGTGCCGTCGGGCATCGAGGGCACCGTGGACGTGACGGTGACCACCGGGTCCGGCACCAGCGCCACGTCGCCTGCCGACCGGTTCACCGTGGTTCCCCTGCAGGCCGCGGGCGGGGGCTCCAGCGGCTACCGCATGGTCGCAGCCGACGGCGGCGTGTTCGACTTCGGCTCGACCCGCTACCTCGGGTCGCTGCCCGGCCTGCAGGTGCACGTGGCGGACATCGTCGGCTCCGCAGCCACCCCAGGCGGCGGCGGCTACTGGGCGGTCGGTTCGGACGGCGGCGTGTTCGCCTTCGGTGACGCCCGGTTCTTCGGGTCGATGGGCGGCAAGCCGCTGAACCAGCCGATCGTTGGCATGGCGGCCACGCCGGACGGCGGGGGCTACTGGCTCGTCGCCCGCGACGGCGGCATCTTCTCCTTCGGTGACGCCCGGTTCTTCGG
>JAJZLP010000336.1 GCA_021803325.1 Actinomycetes bacterium | reverse complement strand
AGACCGCCGGACCACACGACCACGGCCAGTACCAGACGGCGGGCTCGTCTCCACGCACGCCCGCTGGTCGCCATCAGTGGGCGGCGACGCCGGTCGTCCCGGCGCACGAAGCGCCAGCCCGGTCCACGGGAGCACCGACGACCGCATCCCGCCTTCGCCCTCCCCAAGCCCGTGCTCGTGCTCGCTCCCATCGCTATCTCCTCACCTCAGCGACCTACCGGCGGTCTCGGCACCGGTTGCCTGCGGCTGGTACCGGAGCCGCCCGTCGCAGCTCCGATCGTTCGACGCTTCCGGGACGGACACGCGATCCGTCCGGCGCCTCCGGTGGCCGCCGGCAACGAACCTCCTGGAACGGGCCCCCACACCAAGGTGGGCGGCCACAGCCGGGCGACACCCGGCCACTATGGGCTGTGGCAGTACCAGCCGCGTACCAATCGCCCCACTTCGAGCGCCGCGCCCTGCGCTGTCCATGGGGAGCCGGCTCGGGCACCGACCACGTGCCGGCCAGCGGAGCGGGGCCTCGCCCTCCGCCTGGCAGGCGCTGATACCCCAGGCGCTGGGGGAGGCCGACGCCAAAGACCAGCACCGGCACCAGCCCGCGGGCGTTGCCACCGGAGCCGGTGCCGGGACCAGCCTTGGTAGCAGCACCCAAACGGGCACACGTCGTCGAGCGCAAGGGTCAGCACCAGCGCCTGGCCGAGCACGGCGGACCTTCAGCCCGCCGGCGCCACGAGCCTGAGGTCCGCTCAGGGCACGGAGCGATCCGACGCCGCCGACGTCTGCAACGCTCGGTGAAGCTCCAGAACCGATGCCGAACAGGCGATCCCGAGGTCGGCGGCCATCGCCCGGGCGTCCCGAACGACGCCGAGCGCCGCAGCGACCCGCCCGTCGGCCACGAGCAGGCGAGCGAGCCGCACGTACCGTCCCTCGTCGGCTGGGTCCGCGGCGATGCCGTGGCGGAGGTAGGTCTCGAGCTCCCCAGACGCCCCTCGGGATCCTGCATCCGCTGCCAGGGCATCCCAGAGCTCCACGCGCCGCCGACGGAGCTGCTCGCGGGGAACGACCGCCCACGTGTCGTACGGGTCGTCCGCCAGCAACTCGCCACGCACCATGTCCAGCGCAGCATGCGCCATGGCCCGACCCGCAGGGTCCCCGGCAGCCAGCGCGGCGCTCGCTTTCCTCGCCTGCTCACTGAAGCACGCCACGTCGAGGTCGACCCCTTCAGCGAACGCGACGAGCTCACCGCGCCGCACCACGATGGCTGGCGGCGGCTCTCCTCCGACATGCGAGGACGCCATGTTGACCCGCGTCACCACGTTCCGGAGCCGCCGTCGGCCGACCAGGCCATCGACCTCAGGCCACAACGCCTCCACCAGCTGCTCGACATGGGCCACACCTCCCTCGGCAGCGAGGTACCGCAACGCGTGCGCCGCCCGTGGCTGCAGGGCGACTGGCACGCCGTCGACCTCCACCTGGAACGTCCCCAATGCCCGCACGCGCACGCGACGTCCAGGCGACGACGCCCCGCTGTGCCGGCGCGTGTCGACCGGTCGAGCGAGCTGGGCGGCAGCCGACGCCAGGGCCTCGGGCGCGGCGCAGGCCCGCCCTCCCCGGAAGCAGGTGAGGGCCTCGTCGCCGAGTGCGTCCCAGGCTGGCGCCATGACCAGCTCGGCGCGAGCGGCCCACGTCGCCGGCAGCTGCACGCCAACCGCTTCACCTACCGCTGCTGCAGTCCCGGCCAGAGACAGGCTCAGCGCCGGCCGGTCGGCGGCCAACGCCGAGCCCAGCGCGACAAGCGCATAGGCCAGGCTCCGGTCGTCCCCGAGGGTCGCGAACGTGGTGGCCGCAGTCATCAGCGGATCGACAGCCCGCGGCCCGCACCCTGCGAGCACCTGCACCATACCGAGATGCAGGCGTGCGGTCGCCAGTCCGTGCTCATCACCTTCGGCTTGCTCGATCACCAGTGCCTCGTCGATGGCCGTCTGCGCTCGAAGAAGGTCGCCCTGGTCGGCGGTGAGAAGGCCGATGTTGGCCAGCACCAGAGCCGCCTCGCCCCGCTCGCCGAGCGCGCGGTGACCGGCGAGCGCACGGTCGAACCAGCGTTCAGCGTCGGCGTACGCGCCGTCGAAGCACGCGACGAGGCCAAGATGGTTGCTCACTCGAGCGATGCCGGACCGGTCACCGCGAGCTTCGAAGTACGCCAAGGCTTCGGCCAACGCTGCTCGGGCCGCCTGGTGGTCACCTTGCCGCCAGGCGATCATGCCCAAGCCGTCGAGCAGCCGGCCGACCATCGCAGCGGGCGGATCCTTCTCCAGCAGTGACCGGAGCCACTGCCGACCCTCGGCGAACCGACCGCGCAGCTCCCAGAAACGCCACATCTCGACCGCCATCGCTGCGGCCCGGGCGACATCTCCCCACTGGAGCCACCGGCCCAGGGCCAGCCGGAGGTTGTCCTCTTCATCCGACAGCACGGCAAGGCGGGACCGGAGCCGCGACCCGCAGATGAGATCGGCCTCCGCACCGTCCACGAGCTCCGCGCTCCACTGCGCGTGCCTGCGCTCCAATTCGTCGAGGCGACCCTGCTCCATCAGGACTCGCCGGGCCGCAGCCGCCACGACGGCGAGGACGACATAGCGGGCACGCCCGGCGCGATCGCGGCGGACGACGAGGGAGAGGTCCACCAATCTGGCGAGGGCCTGAACCGTGTTCTGACGGTCCACCATCCCCAGACCGGCTACAACGGCGTCGACGCCGGATCCGGCGCTCACGGCCAGGAACCCGAGCACGTCGAGCTGGTGTGGATCGAGCGCGCCGACGGCACTCGCCACGGCCGAGCACATGGTGCGCTCCCCCGGCAGCATGTCGGCGCAGCTCGCGTCCACGTCGCCGGCAGCCTGGCGGAGCCGCTCGGCCAGCTCGGCCAAGCCGACGACACGAAGCTGGGCTGCCACGAGCTCCAGCGCCAGTGGCATGCCGTCCACGATGGTGCAGATCTCCACCACCTGGCGGACGCCCTCTTTGTCGATGTGGAGTCCTGGGAACGCGGTGCGAGCCCGCTCCACGAACAAGCGAGCGGCGTCGAACGACACCAGCTCGTCGATCGAGACCACAGCCTCACCGGGGATGCCCAAGGGCGCCAGGGTGAAGCGGTGCTCCTGCCGACCCAGGCCCAACGGGGCGCTCGCGGTGGCAAGGATCCCCATGCCCGGGCAGTGCCGCAGCATTGCCGACGCGACCGACCGACATGCGGCGACGCAGCGGTCGCAGCCGTCAAGGACGAGCAGCCCGCGGCGGTCGGCGAGGAGCGCTGCGAGCTCGTTCTCGTCGTTGGCCGGGACACCGAGCGCGGTCCCCACGGCATGGACGACGGTGTCCGACCTCGAAGCAGCGGACAGCTCCACCACGGTGACGTCGCCACCCGCAGCGGCAGCGGAGGCCACCGCCATCGCCAGCTCGGACTTGCCGACGCCGCCCGGCCCGACCACGGTCACCATGCGATGGCATCGGATCGCCCGGAGCACAGCGGCACGCTCGGCGGACCTGCCGATCATCGGGTGCCTCCACCGCATGCCGGGCTGCCGCGGCCGAAGCCCTCGGCACCGTCCTTGCGACTCGACCTTCGAACCATCACCCGACGAGCCCTCGCCATGATGCACCTCTCCCAACAACACTATGCAACCATCGTGCAGCTACGCCCTGCCGGCATCGCCACCCGACCGTGGCAGCAGGCCCAGCAACGCAGCGACGCACTCGGTGTCGCATTCGGCCAACCCACCGGGGCGAGACCAACCTGTTCGAGGCCACGGCGACCCGAGGAGCACAGCGCCAGGGAACGACCCGTGCCGCACGCACCTCCGGCGACGACTCGACCGCGGGCACCGCCTGGCGCAGGCTCGGGTGCCGAAATGGATGCATAGGGCAGCGAACCGAGAGCACCATCATCCACCTCGAAGCCAACGCGAGCGGTCACCTCTACCTGGAGTTCTTCATCCTACGTCGCCTCGTCGCCTGTTCGCTTGTTCGCCCGCTGGCCTGTTCGCCGTCCGATCACAGCGCCCTTCGCCGGTCGCATCCCAACGTCCGCCGGCACCGGACAGCCGCACGGTAGGCATCGAATCGCTACCGGTCCGTACACCACTCGGGGTCGCCCGGAGCCCCGAGATACCAACACCACTGATCATCACGATGACGGTCATTTCCACCACGATTGTGGATGGCACCGGCCCCGCCTCTTCGTACTGTTCATTGGCGACATGGTGCAGGCACGGCGACGAGAGACACCACGTGTTTCCGTTCGGCGTGCACCAGTCGTCCAGAGCTGATCCGACGAGGAGGCTGCCATGCTCAGAACCCATCGGCTGTTCGTTCCGTTCGGCGTCGCCGCGCTGTTGGCGACCGGAGGAGCGGCGTTCCTGTCCGTCAACACCCAGCCAGCGTCCGGTGAAGGGGTGTCCATGGGGACGATCGACGGCTACCAGATCACCAACATCCACTACAACGTCGATCCCCCGCCGCCGCCACCGCCGCCCGGTCCGGCGCCCCACCTGCAGGTCACCTCGGTGACGTTCCAAGCGACGACCGTGCAGGCCGGCGAGCTCCCTGCCACCCAGGGGTTCGTGAAGCTTGACCCGCCACCGCCAGTCCCGCCCGTCGCCTGGACGACCTGCGCGCCTCCCATCATTTCGGGGAGCACCAGCACGTTCACCTGTACCTTCACACCGCCGGTGACGGTAAACGGTCAACCCAACGGGCCAACCGGATGGCTGACCAACCTCGACATCGAGGTGAACCAGTAGCGAGTGGATGACATCCCCAACGGTACTGGGGTGGTGGGCGGCCTACTGGCGCCCACCACCCCAGCATCCTGTGTCCCCGACGAGCAGGAGCGCAGCATGGCCTTGAGTGCCGTTTGGGTCCCCATCCGAGGGCTGGTCAGGGCAACAGCCGCTGTGGTCCTGCTCGCGTCGGCCTGGTGGTTGTTCGCTCCACGCTTCCTCGGCGGGTACGACACCTATGTCGTGGTCTCGGGACCGAGCATGTGGCCGAAGCTCGTCACCGGCGATCTGCTCGTGCTCCGCTCTGCGGGCAGGTACGGAGTCGGAGAGACCGCAGGGTACCGCACGCCCCAGCTTCGTGCACCCGTCGTCCATCAGATCATTGCCGCAGACGGTGGGAGCTATACCTTCAAAGGGATCAACAACGGGTTCACAGACCCCTCGCATCCTCGTGCGCCGGAGATCATCGGGCGGCTCTGGATCGATCTCGGCCAGACCGGCCGCCTACTCCAATGGACGAAGATCCCCGCGGTGGGTGGTGTGCTGATCTTCGCTGCTGGTGCATACGCAGCCTGGCCACGTCGGCGCCATCGGCTCCACCGACACCCGAGGAGGACCCATGACCTCTAGCCTGACCGAGCAGTTGCGCAAGCTGCGACGCACCAGCGCAGCGCTCGCTGCGGCCATCGTGCTGGCGACAGGCTCAGCCGTCGTCACCGTATGGGCCCTGGGCCAGCCAACCAGCGCGCGGGAGACCACCCAGCTCCACTACCAGAGCCTGATGCAGCTGAGCTACAGCGCGCAGCCACAGCCCGGCTCGCTCTACGCCGCCGGTGGGCCGACCACTGGAGAGCCGCTCTTCCTGGCATCGCTGCAAGGGATGACCTTCACCGTTCGCTATCACCTCGCCAGCGCCAGCCAGAGGCGGCTCGGCGGCTCCTTGACGGTCCAGATGGTCCTCGACGACCAGGGCTTGCAGCTGGTGCTCGCGCCCCCCCAACAGGTCGCCATCGCCCCGAACGGCAGCGCGCGCGTAACCCTGCCCGTGGCACCCAGCCACTACCAAGCCGCCCTCACCCAACTCGACACCATCGGTGGTCCCGGCTCGTACCCCGTCGCAATCGATGCCTCGGCATCGGTGACCGGCGCCCTCGGTGGGCAACCCCTACGCACCCTCACCCACGCGTCATTCGCGTTCACGGGCACGACGGCGGCCCTGGTCCCGGCGTTCGGCGGCAGCGGGGCCACCAGCGGCGGAACCCAGTCGACACCGGCATCAGGCTCAGCTCCCAGTGATGCGGGGAACGGCGCGCAACGAGTCGTGCCGGGCACGGTGCCGGTCACACACCGTGTGCCCGCGACAATCGACGTCGGACGGGTCCACCTCGCGAAGATGATGGTGGTGCTCGCCGCAGTGGTGGTGGCCCTTGGCGCCGCCATGTGGGCGGTGGCCGCCAAGCGCCATCTGGCCCGGCTCTGGAGGGACGACCCCCGGCTCGCCGTTGCCATACGGATGAGCGGCAGGAGTGTGGCCGTCCTCGGCTCCGACCATCATGGGCCGGCCTTCGTCCTCCCTGACGAGCACGCGGTCACCGTCGGTGGAGCCGATGACCTGCTGCGCCTGTCACGGATCCTGGAGCTGCCCATCGTGTACGCGGAAGAGCCCGGACGCACGACCTTCATGGTCCGAGACGACCGGTGCGTGTACTGCCTGCGCATTCCAGTGGCGACCACCGGTGCATCTGTGCACCCGAGCGCACCGCTGCCGCCGCATCCCGCCACGGTGCCTCGTCAGCTCCTTGCTGCCCAGATCCCGGCGCGCCCCACCGTCCATCGCCCACGTGAACCGGTGGCGACAGAACCCGAGCGCTGAGGCACGTCGGCGACCACCGACGGGCCCACACGGGCACTGCCGCGCCCCTGGCGCGCCGGCTGTCCACGGTGGCTGTCGCCGTTCCATCGCCGGAACCGGCAGCTCGACATGCCGACTCCTGCACCACTGGCTTGGCGCCACGTGGCCTGTTCAGCCTCGGAGCCGAGTGGCGTATGGCATTGGCTGCTGGCGGTCGTGCGATACCCACCCAGCCGCCCGGGCCATCCAGATCGCGTCGCGCTGCGTGTGCACATCGAGCTTGACCAGGATGGCATGGACGTGGGACCGGACGGTGGCGACCGAGACCACTTGGACGGCCGCGACCTCGGCGACGTGCCACCCGCCGCACAACCGGACCAGCACGTCGGCCTCGGCCCTCGTCAAGCTGGCAAGCTTGGCGAGCAACGGCTGGATCTGCCGACGCTCGGCAGCAAGCTCGGCGAGAAGCTCCGCTCGCCGCTCCTTGGTGACCGCCCCTGAACCACCAGCGAGATCGGTCAGGGCTTCGAGCAGCTCCGAAAGGGGTTGCGCCTTGCTCACCACCGCCTGCGCACCCGCTTCCACAGCTCGCGCGAGCCGGATCCGATCGCCGACGCCGCTCACCACACCGACAACGATCCCTCGGTCGCACAACGGCCGGATCAGTTCGACGCCGTCCAGATCGCGCCGGAGGTTCAGATCGACGAGGGCGATTCGCGTCGGGCCAGTCCACCAGGGACCGTAGTCGACCACGTCGACCAGGGTGCTCTGGTCGAGCTGCCCGCAGCAGAGCGCTGTCGCCCGAATCCCCCAGGTGGTGAGCACCGCGACCAGGGACCGGGCGACGATCTCGTGGTTCTCCACGATCGCCACCGATATGTCGCTCAGCGGCGGATCTGCCGAACAGTCTCCACGTTCCGCTGCGCGGTCATCGCTCCCGCTCGGAGATCCGGGGACCCGCTCCCCACCCTTGGACGCCGAAGGGAATTGTTGCCCCGCGCATACGGCAGTCATTCCATCCCCTCCGTCCGAGCCGCATCATGCCCCACCATCACTCTCGCCCCTGGCAGCCGTATGGTCGCCACAGTCCCCCGCTGTCCCGGACGCCGCCGGATGGCGAGCGAGCCGCCTTCGCTCTCCAACAACCACCGTGCGATCGCGAGACCAAGCCCGCTGGACGGCAACCCGAGCTCGGCCCGCCACCCAGCGGCGACCAACGGATCGGGTCCTGCGGACGCGATCCCTGGGCCGTCATCAGCGACCGTCACCTCGACCCAGGGGCCGTCGATGGCGGTGACAACAGTGACCGTGGAGCCCGGCGCGTGCCGGGCAGCATTGTCCAGGAGCTCACCCATCACGCGTGCCAGCACCGTCGGGTCGCCACTCCCGGGGCACGGAACAGTGCACTGCGGTTCGAGCCGAACCCGCTGCCCTCGGCCGCTTGCCGCTCGAACCTCAACGTCGATCACCGCTGCAACATCGAAGGCCCCCAAAGGGCGACTGCCAGTGCCCACCGTCGCCGCAATCCGGGCCGTCGCCTGTTGGATGAACACGAGCGCTTCGGCAGCAGTCACATCCGATGCTCGCTGGCCGTCACCGAGCAATGCCACACCGTTGGATAGCAGCAGGAGCGCCGAGCGCACCTGATGCGCGGCGCTGCGCCAGCCGATCTCGCTTTTCGCCAACAGTGACCGGAGCTGGTGCACCCGCTGTTGCTCGTCCGACAACGCCTCGCCCCGGCGAGCCCACCTGCCGAGCTCGGAGATGACTCCGAGCGTGCAGCAGATGAGCGCCTGCAGCCTGAACGCTGCCGGGCAAACGACTGCCGCCGGTGACGCCGGCGCCAGCACCGCCTGCGCCACGCCCGCTTCTACAAGCGCGACAAAGGCCAACCCGAACAGCGGTTCCGGGCCACTCAACCGCTGGCGTCGAGCCGCGGCGAACCACATCCCTCCGGCGGTGCATGTCGCAGCCAGCACGAGACCGGCCACCCGAGCAGAGAGCACCGTGCCCACGGCGGCCGGAACCAACCACGCAACAGCGGCACCGACGAAAAGACACACCACCAGGACGCCGCCATGACGACCACCGGCTGGAACTGTGCTCGCCAGCTCGCCCGGGTGCCCCCTGTGGTGATGCAGCGACGCAAACCACACCAGCGTCCCGGCCCCCGCCAGCAACGCCGACGACGGCACATCGCACGACGTCGCCCCGGCCAGTCCCGGTGGCCCGTACGCGGCTGCGAGCTGCCGGAGGCCGAACACACCCTCGGCGCATGCGATGACGAACATCCCGGTTGCCAGGACGAGCCAGTACCTCCGTCGGTGGTTGAGCTGCCAAAGTGTGACACTGACGTGGGACCCCACCAACGCCACGACGGCCGCCATCGATGAGACGATGCCGATGACGATCTCCGGCACCGCAGAACCGTCATCGGCGGATCCACTGCCGAGGACCAGTATGCCGGCCACCCAGGTCCCAGCGCTCACCACGGCCAGCCCGAGCAGGCTGGCCGGCATCGCAGCTGGCGCACGCGTTCCAAGCGGCCAGCCGCTCAGGACCCGCGCCCCGATCACCACAGCGTTGGCGCTCTCAACGGCAGCATGCGCTCGCACATGGCGCCCCTCGTCCCGTCGCAGCAGGTCGGCGCCACGACAAGCTGGCAGTCCTTGTCCCACTCGCCGGATTTCGCAAGGATACCTTGAGTGCTGCTTTTCTGTCATCAACAGTTGTTGTGGATGGGAGCGGACACACCCGGCCGCCAAGCCAGGCACCACGCGCGGTCTCGCGCCGGTGTCGTTCGAGTCGTGGCCGCTGCCGCGTGCGCCGGCAGCGGCTGGTGACACCACTGGCACCATGCTCGCCCCCGACCCAGGGACGGCAACGCTGCCGCGCTCTTCCGACCCAGCGAGCGCCTCACCCGCCCAGGATCGACGGGCGATCGGTGCCGGCTCCGGACCTAGGTGACCACGCAGGCCGGCCCGAGCAGCTCGCGCAGCGAGCCGACGAGGCCGCGCCGGCTGTCCACGTTGAATTGCGGCGGCAGGCGGAGCGTCACCTCGCCGACCTGCAGGAGCACGGGTTCGTGGCCGGGGTGCTCGGCCAGCAACGACTTCAATCGTTCCACCACCGGGTCGGTGACCTTGCTCGGGGGAAGCTGCACCCGCAGCTCCGTCGCACCGTCGACCACCAGCGGCGGCCGCTGCAGCTCCATGCAGATCAGCTTGACCTGGTCGTCGCGGGTGTCCA
>JAJZLP010000129.1 GCA_021803325.1 Actinomycetes bacterium | reverse complement strand
GATGTTGCCGACGTGGACCCCGTCGCTCGGCAAGGAGCCGAAGTAGCGGGCCGTCCCGAAGGCGAAGACCCACCCATCCCTGGTGGCCTGCAGGTACCCGCTGCCGTTGGAGGCCGGTGGCGTGACCGGCGGCGGTGTGCTCTGCCCCCCGCCCGACCCCTGACCGGATCCCGAACCGCTGCCCTGGCCCGGTGGCGCGACGACGGTCACGGTCACGGCCGTCGCCGATGACCCCAGCTCGGCCGAGTCACCGCTGAAGGTGGCGCCAACCTGGTAGGTGCCGGCAGCAGCAAAGCTCGTCGTGCACGTCGCCTGGCCCGCTCCGGAGCCGCTGATGGCGACGGCCTGGGCGGCGCACCCTGCGGCGGTGAAGGCAACCGTGCCGCTGGTCGGTAGCGGCGACACGGTGGCGGTGAAGGTCACCGGCTGCCCGGTCTGCACGGTGGTCGACGACGCGGTCAAGGTCGTCGACGACGACCCATTCGCAGACGGCGCACCTGCAGCGGCCGTCACGGTCCCGGTCACCGTGGCCGGGGAGGCCGACGTGTCGTAGGTGACCTTCAGGACCTCGTTGGTGCTCGCACAGCCGCTGCCGGCGTCGATGGGCACCGAGCCGCCGTCGGGCAGGACGGTCCCGGGGGCGCTGTCGAACTGCCCGGTGATGCCCCCGGACGCCGACACCAAGGTGTACGTGGTCCCGACAGGCGGGGCGGTAGCGCACCCGGATCCCGTCTCGATCGCTTCGAGCACCGCCCCGCCCAAGCGGACGGACCCCGTGGCTTCGAGCTGGCCGTAGTCCGTGCCGGCCGTGCCGCCACTGCCGAACACCGGAACGGCGACGACGGACGCGGCATCGAGCGAGACCGCGCCGGCGACGTCGAGGATCCCCGGCTGCTGGGTGGTGAGCCCGGGGACCAGCATCCCGCCGGTCATGGCGAGCGGGCCGACGGTGCCGGCGCCGCCGAACTGTGCGTCCTGGACGGTCACCGTGCTGCCGTCGGTGGCGTCCAGGCTCGCCGGCGTGCCCGGGATCGAATCGAGCTGCACCACGCCGTTCCGGACAGCCGTGACCCCGGTGTCGCTGGTAGCGGCGCCCACCACCGACACCGGCCCGACCTCGTCGTCGCCGGCGGTGAGGTCGACGAGGTCCGAGCCGCCCATCTGCATGGTCAGCCCGGCCGATCCGCTCATCGGGGCCGCCAGGCCCAGCGTCGACCCGGTGCCCCCCAATGCCCAGGTTTGGGCGGCGGAGAGCGTGACGGGCACGTCGAGCAGCACGTTGGTGGAGGTACCGGAGACCGACAGGCCGCCGGACCCGATCCCGAGCGTGATCGACGGCGTGGCGCCGGCGATCACAGAGGTCCCCTGGAAGGCGGCGCTTCCGGTAGCGACCGAGAGGTCCTGCACCGTGGCACAACTGCTGGCGCACGCTGCCGCGGGGAACACCAGCGAGCCGACGGTGGCTCCCGGTGCGGCGCCGCCCGACCAGTTGGCCCCGTTGGACCACAGCGGGTCGGTGGTTCCCCCGCCTCCACTCCAGCTGAACGTGGACCCGGCGGCACCGGCTGGCGCAGCAGCCAGTCCGAGCGACACGGCAGCCGCGCCGAGCCCACCGAGCGTCAGGATGAACGCCCCGGCCGCGCCGAGGCCAACGGGGACCAGGCGCCGGGCGACGAGCGAACGCCGGGCTCGGGATAGCCGGGAGCGATCATTCCCCACCGGCCGGTCGGGCCCGGCCACCGCCATCCCGTGGCGGCCTGCAGCAGCCAGCTGTCCCATCACCCATCCCCCCGTGGTGCCACCGCGCCCCCCGGACGCGTTCCGTGGCTGAACGTTTAGCACTACTCGTGACCACCGGCAAGGCGCGCGCCACGTGTCCGAGCCCGCGAACGGCGCTCGCCGCGCGCCTCGGCAGCGCAGCCGGACGCCTGCTCGGCCCGGCCGCAGACCAGCCCGGCGCAGCCTCGGAGCAACCCGCGGTGCCGGCCGTGGGCGCCGTCACGCGTCGGTGTCGCCAACGCCCATGAGCTGCCACAGTGGTGCCGCCCAGCGGGGCACCAAGCCCACCTCACGCAACAGCTTGCGGGTCTTGGCCACCGACCCGCTCATGAACGCCCGGCCCTGGTCGGTGCGGAATGCCTGGCGGACCACGGACCGCGGCACGCCACAGTGGCGGCGGAGGTCGGGGGGCGGAACCAGCATCATCCGGGCCATCACCCCAAGGAGCAGCGGCGCCTGGACGGCGAGTGCCGTCCGCCGCGCCGGGCCAAGCGACGGCACCACCCGCTTCAGGTAGTGCCTGGCGAACGACAAGTGCCGGGCCTCTTCGGTCACGTGGATCCGCATGATGCGCTCGACCAACGGGTGGCCGATGCCGCACCGGAGCATGCTCCGCTGCAAGTGGTCGGCGGGGTCCTCACCCCCGAGCACCAGGAGGAAGAACACTGCGGGATCGAGGTGCACGAGCCACCACAGCGATGCCTCCGCGGCCCACCGCCACCGCAGCGGCATGCCCCGCACCGGCAGCCCGCTCCGGTTGACGAGCTCCTGGAACATCAACGTGTGCTGGGACTCCTCGATGATCTCATGGTGGAGGTAGCGGAAGGCGGCCGATCCGTCCGGCTCGACCATCGCCCGCGACAGCAGGCCCCGTTGCAGGAAGTTCTCGAAGTGCCAACCGGTCTTCATGCAGGCGGCCATGCGGAACAGGCCGATCTCGGCCTGCCGGTCCAACGGCAATGCCTGGTACCAGTCGGATGTGGCCAGCGGGTCCGCCTCGTTGAGTACCAGGCGGGGATCGTCGGCGGCCAGGGCCCAGTCCGGGTCGTCCCACGGGATGTCGGCGTAGGCGTCGTGCCGGATCTCGAGCGAGAGCTTGCTGAGGCGGCGCACCATCGTGTCGAAGACGGCGGCGGTGTCGGCGGTGGCGTCGCCCGGTTGGTCGACCGCCTCGGCACCCTCGGCGGCCACAGGGCGCTCGGCGACCGGGGTCGCCGTTCGGCCGCCTCGGGACGTCCCCTGGACCAACGTCATGCGTGGACCACCGGGGCGCCTACCCGTGCGCCTGCCCCTGTCCGCCGGAGCGGGCCCGGCACCCACCGAGACCGGGGCTCCGCTGCCCACGCCGGCTGGTGCGCCAGCCGGCGCAGCGTCCTCTGCCGTCCCGTCACCGCGTGACGGCGGACGTCGAGTCGTGCTCATACCATGGCCTCCTTCTCAGGTCGCCGGCGTCCTGAGCGGAGCCGGGGCCTCCTCGTCGAGCCGAGGGCGCGGCCGGGGCCTCGTTCTCCGGCTCGGTGCCGCCGACCGGAGGCCGGCAACACTATTGACCTGCAGTCAATACCCTATCCGACTGTTGACCTAAGATCAAGCATGGCTCGTCAATGCGAATTAGCATCCCTGCCATGCCCAGTGGCCCACCCACCCGGAGGGTCGCCGCAGCTCCGGCTGGCACGGCTCGATCCGGTCGATCCCGCACGCCAGCAGGAGCGGGCGGATCCCGTCGGCTCGGCGCCACCGAGCGTCGGGCGCAGCTGGTGGCCGCCGGGCTCGCCCAGGTTCGGATCGGCCCACTCGACGCCGTCACCGCCGACACCGTGGCCCAGGCCACAGGCGTGTCCAAAGCGCTCGTGTTCCACTACTTCCCGACCAATCGAGACCTGCAGGTGGCCGTCCTCCGGGGGGCCGCCGACGAGCTGCTCGCCGCCATCGGCCTCGAACCGACCGGAAACCCGAGTGAGCGCCTGCGTTCCGGACTGGAGTCGTTCGTCACGGCGATCGCCCAGTTCCCGGCGATCGCCCGCTCGGTCGTCCGCAGCGCCGGGTCCAACCCCCAGCTGCTCGTCGTGTTCGAGGAGCTTCGGGCCGCCATCACCGACCTGATGGCCGAGGTGCTCGAGATGGCGCCGTTGCGGCCCGGCCTGCGCCTCGCCATCCGGGGTTGGATCGCCATGGCGGAGGAGATGATCCTGTCGTGGACGGACGACCCCGTCATCCCCCGCTCCGACCTCGTCGACTTCCTCCACTCGGCCGCGTTCGGCCTGCTGCCTTCGGCACTGGCTCTCGACCCCGACTGACCGGTCGCCACTGGCTCTCGCTCTTGGCTTGGACTGACCGGAACGGTCGACCGCCACCGGAGGCTGCAGTGCCCGACGGCACGGATCGGCGCCGCCAACGGGTACCGACGGGGGCCAGCAGTCAGCGGCCCAGGAACCGAGCGCCAGCGGTCAGCGCCCCAGGAACAGGATGGACGCCAGCAGCACCACCAGCACGTACGTGGTTGCCACCACCATGCGGACATCGCGCTCGAGGGCGTACCCGACGACACCGACCACCACCCGGAGGACCGGCGTGGCCAGCAGCACGACGAGCCCCAGGACGATCACCCCGCGGCCCTCGCCGGCAGCCAACGACGACACCAAGCCGTGCAGCGAGTGGGGATAGCGGCCCGCCGCCTGACCGATCACGTCGTGGTAGGAGATCCCCCCGGACAGCCGGGAGTAGTTGGGGTGGTGGACGAAGGTCAGGACCAGGCCCGCCAGCACGATCGCCACCGACACGACCACGCCGATGCGCAGCACCCAGCTGACCACCACCTCCATCTGGTGCAGCCGTGGATCCTCGGCAGCGTCGGCCGCTGACCTCGCCGACACGCCAGCACCGCCAGCACCGCCAGCACCGCCGGGCGTAGCAGGCACACCGTCACCCATGCGCTCGTCCTTGTCGGACATCTACAGCACCCCCCGCTGCAGCATCTCCGCGGCGATGACGACGAGCACGATCACGAAGACCAGCCGGATCGTCTTGCTCTGCATCTTCCCCAGGACCCGGGCGCCGAGCATGGCCCCACCCAGCACGCCCGCCGCCACCGGTGCGGCGATGATCGGGTCGATCTGGCCCCGGGCGAAGTACACGCCCGCACTGGCCGCTGCCGTCACACCGATCATGAAATTGCTGGTGGCGGTGGAGACCTTCATCGGAAGGTGCATGGCGAGGTCCATGGCGGGAACCTTGAGCGCTCCCGACCCGATGCCCAGCAGGGCGCTCACCAGGCCGGCGACGTACATGAGCGCCAGACCAGGTTTGGTCCCAACCACCTTGTACGCCACCTCACGGCCCTGAGCGTCGTCGAAGTAGGAACCGTGCAGCTTCATGGCGTTGGCGATCCGGTCCGTCGACACCGCCAGAGGCCGGTCGGCGTGCCGTTTCTGGAAGGTGGCCAAGGCCGAATAGGCGAGGACGACACCGAACACGACGAACAGGACCCGTGCCGGCAGCACGGTCGTCAGGTACGCCCCGGTGAGCGCACCCGTGACCGTGGCGATCTCCAGGAACATGCCAGCACGCAGGTTGGTCATCCGCTCGCGGACGTACGCCGCCGCTGCCCCGCTCGATGTGGCGATGACCGACACGATCGACGCGCCGATGGCGAGCCGGATGTCCACGTGGAACAGCAGGGTGAGCACCGGAACGACCACGACGCCACCACCCAGGCCGATCAGCGAGCCGAGCACACCGGCGGCGATCGAGATGAGGAAGAGCAGCACGACGAGGTCGAGCGGAGTCACGGAGTCTATTGTACGTACATTCGGACTTGATGGCAAACTGACCGACTGGCTGCCGGGCACCCTGCCGTGACCTGTGATCCGCCAGACCTCCCCACACCCACACCCACACCCACACCCACACCCACACCCACACCCACACCCACACCCACACCCACACCCACACCCACACCCACACCCACACCCACACCCACACCCACACCCACACCCACACCCACCCCCACCCCCACCCCCACACCCACACCCACACCCACCCCCACACCCACACCCCCACCCACACCCACACCCACACCCACACCCACACCCACACCCACACCCACACCCACACCCACACCCACACCCACAGGCACAGGCACAGGCACAGGCACAGGCACAGGCACAGGCTGCGAGCCACCGCCGGCGCCGCCGGGCGCCCACCCGCCGTCCCCACCCTCGCCAGGCGTCCGCGGGCACCGGGTCCGCTTCCGGCGCCTGCATCTGGTCCGCATGTTCGGGCGGCGCGCCGTATGCTCGACGCTGATGGCGGCGCCACAGTCACGGGCGACGTGCCACCACGGCCACGTGCAGCCTGCGGGCTCCTGCGTCCCCACCCGGCTTCCGCCCACCACCCCCATCCGGCGCACGACCCTGCTCTCGCCTGTCACCTCCACACGTGGCACGCCTCACCCGGGCACCCGGCCCGGCACACCTGCGTCGGCGAACCGCATCCCGAGACCACCGCTTTCGATCGAGGACCAGCCGTGACCCCTCCGACACCCCACCAGCCAGGCATCGTCGCCCAAAGCACGGGGCCGGCCTTGGCCGACCAGCTCCAAGAGACGTGGGCGGCCCTGCTCGACCTGTGCGGCCCCCTCACCGCGGCGCAGTGGGCTCTGCCCACCGACTGCCCCGGGTGGACCGTCGCCGACCAGGTGGCACACATCGCCGGCACCGAGGCGATGCTGGCGGGGCGAGCCGCCCCGCCGGCCCCGCCCGGCGAACCGCCACCGCACGTCCACAACGAGATCGGACGCACCAACGAGGCGTGGCTGGTGCACTACCGGGCGCTCGGCACCGGGCGGCTGGTGGCAGACCTGCGTGCATTGGTCTCCGAACGGCTCGACCGCCTTCGGTCCATGACCGAGGCCGAGCTCGACGCTCCGTCGTGGACCCCGGTGGGCCAGGCCACCTTCCGGCGGTTCATGCAGATCCGCGTGTTCGACTGCTGGACCCACGAGCAGGACGTGCGGCTCGCCATCGACCGGCCCGGCCACCTCACCGGCGCGGCAGCCGAGCAGGCGCTCGACCAGGTGGTCCAGGCCCTCGGCTACATCGTCGGCAAGCTCGCCTCGGCCCCGGCTGGCAGCAGCGTGCGGTTCGAGCTGCCAGGCCCGGTCACCCGCACCGTCCTGGTGGCCGTAGGCGACCGGGCCGAGGTGGTCGACCACCTCGACGGACCGCCGGCGACCACCATCCGCATGCCGTCGGACATCCTGATGCGCCTGGCCAGCGGCCGCAGCACCGCGACGGCCCATGCCACCCAGGTGACCATCGACGGTGACGTGGCGCTCGGACAGCAGATCGTCGACCACCTCGCGTTCACCATCTGACACCGGTCGGAGCCGACCGCGCCGTGATCCTGCCGCCGCTGGCGAGCCACGACCTGGTGGTCCTGTGGGTCGAGCTGGCCGCCCTGCTCGCCGGCGCGCACCTGTTCGGCGCTCTTGCCCGCCGGCTGCGCCAGCCGCCCGTCGTCGGCAACCTGCTGGCAGGACTGCTTCTCGGGCCGTCGGTGCTCGGCCAGCTCTCCCCCACAGCGCTGCACTGGTTCCTCCCGGCGGGACACACCCAGGGGGACCTGCTGCAGGCGGTCAGCCAGGTGGCACTCCTGGTGCTCCTGGTCGTGGCAGGGGCGGAGACCGACCTGCCGCTGATCCGCGCCCTGGGCCCCGCCGCCCTGTCGGTGTCGCTCTCGAGCCTGCTCGTCCCGGTGGGCGCCGGACTGGTCGCCGCCGCCGTGCTGCCCGCCGCCTTCCGCGGCGCAGGGGCATCGCCGGTGAGCTTCGACCTGCTGGTGGCCGGAGTGGTCGGGGTGTCGTCGCTGCCGGTCGTGGCGAGGATCGTGGGCGACCAGGGCCTGATGCGGCGAAACTTCGCCCAGCTGGCAGTGGCGGCAGGCACCGCCAACGACGTGGCGGGGTTCTTGCTGGCCACCGCCGCCACCGGGTTGGCCGCCTCGCACGCAGGATCGGGTTCGGCGGTCCACCTGGCCCTGGCCATCGCCGGGCTCGTCGTGGTGACCGTCGTGATCTTCCGCATCGGCCAACCGGTCGTCGACGCAGCCCTGCGCCAGGTTCGCCGGCAGGGGCCCAACGTCGGCGGCTCGCTGGCCGTCACCCTGGTGGCAGCGTTCGCCGCCGCCGCGGGTGCCCAGGCCTTCGGCATCGAAGGCGCCCTTGGCGGGTTCCTCGCCGGGATCGTGATCGGCCGGTCCCGGTTTCAGCAGGGAGCAGGGCTCCAGGCCCTGACGCGGTTCACCGACGCGGTGCTGGCCCCCGTGTTCTTCGCCACCGCCGGGCTCCGCGTCAACCTCGAGACACTCGGCAGCCCGCCGGTCCTGCTGGCCACGGCCGCGCTCGTCGGGGGCGCGATGATCGCCAAGTTCGCCGGCAGCCTGCTCGGCGCCCGGCTGGTCCGTCTGCCGTGGCGTGAAGGCGCCGCCCTCGGCGTCGCGCTGAACGGCCGGGGGACGATGCAGGTCATCATCGCAGGAGCCGGTCTCACCATCGGGGCCTTCACCCCGGCCGCGTACAGCGCCGCCATCGTGCTCGCCATCGTCAGCTCCGTAGCCGTCGCCCCGGTGCTGGCACCTGTCGTCAAGGGCTGGAGCGGCTCCACCGAGGAGCGTGCCCGGCTGGACGAGGAGACCCGGCTCGACGCAAACCTGGTCGTCCGCCAGGATCGGCTGCTCCTGGCCACCGCCGGGAGCCCCAGCGCACTGGTGGCAGGCGCTGTGCTCAACCAGGCCTGGCCGCGCACACTGCCCGCCACAGTGCTCGCCGTCGAGGGACCCCGAACCAGCACCGGCGACGAGGGGGGCATCCGCGGCGCCACGTGGATGTTCTCGGGGCGGCCCGTCGAGCGGCGCACCGTCACCTCCGACGACGTCCTCGACACCATCCTGGCCGAGACCAAGCTGGGCTACGGCGTGCTGGGCCTGGGCGCTTCGGAGGTCCCCGGGTCCGATCGGCTCCTGTCCGCCGTGGTCGACGACATCATGGTCCGCTGCCCCCTCCCCATGGTGATCGCCCGCAGGGCCCTCAGCGATCCCTCCGGCCCGCCGACAGCCTCGGCACGCCGCGGACGGGGAAGCCGCCGGCCCGGGCCTGCCGACGCCGACGACATCGCCTTCAGCCGGATCCTGCTCCCGGTCACCGGATCATCGTCGTCACGCGCCGCCCAGGAGGTCGCCCTCGGCCTCGCCCGGGCCCGACGGGCCCGGGTGACCCTCCTGCACGTGGTCACCCGGGTCGAGCGGGGCCAGGAGCAGCAGGGCCGTCCCGCAACCCGTGCCGGGCAAGGGGTCCTGCGCGACGCGGAGCGCTTTGCCGCCCGCCACGACGTGCCGGTGCGCAGCCGCGCCCGGCACGCCCCCGAGGCGGGAGCCGAGATCGTCCGGCTCGCGGCCGAGTCCGAAGCCGACGCCATCGTCCTGGGCGCCGCGGTCCGGTCGCTCGCCGGCCGACCCTTCCTCGGCCACACCACCGAGCACGTGCTCGCCCACGCATCGTGCGCCGTCGTCGTCGTCGCCCTCCCTGTGGCCGTCCCCGACGAGGTCGCGCGGCAACCCGACCAGCCCGCCGGGTCCGGCACCGGCGCTTCCCCACCGCCGTGAACCGGCATCAACTCGGCAACCCACGTCAACGGGAAGACCCACGTCAACGGGAAGACCCACGTCAACGGGAAGACCCACGTCAACGGGAAGACCCACGTCAACGGGAAGACCCACGTCAACGGGAAGACCCACGTCAACGGGAAGACCGACATCAACGGGGAAACCGACGTCAACGCTCCGGACATGACCGTACAATGGGGGACGGTGACCAGAACCCGTGGGCATCGACCGAGGCCCTGGTCGCTCATGGTCGTGGTGGCGATCGGCGCCACCTGCGCGGCAGCGCTGGTGGTGAACGGCGCTAGCACAGCGGCGGTCACCGCTGCGGGCGGCGCGCCGTCCGGCACACCTACAGGGTCCGGTCCGCCGAACCACAGCACAGCGCGCCCGCTCCGGCACGTAGCCGCGTCGGCGACCGGCCGCACGAGCGCCACCCTCCGGCCACCGACCACCCCACCCGTCGG
>JAJZLP010000351.1 GCA_021803325.1 Actinomycetes bacterium | reverse complement strand
TCGCCTGGTCGCAGCCCGAACGCACGTCGTCCGGCTCGACCGCCGACGCCTGGCTGCTGTCGAGCTCGCCCTGCCGTCCGAACAGTCCCATCCCCATCCCCCTGCGCGCTCGACGGCGGAGCGGGCCGCCGGGTGCCGCGAGGCACCAATGGGACCAACGTCGGGAACTGCACCGGCATTCCGGACCGCGCCTACGCCGGGGCGCGACCCCCCGGGCGGCGAGACGCTCCGACACCCAGCGCCAGCTCGTACGCGTGCCTGCGGGGCACGCCAAGCTCGGTCGCGACCTCGGCTGCTGCGTCGCGCACGCTCGACCCACTGGCCATCAGGCGCTCCAGGGCGTCGACGACGACATCGTCCGGCGTCGCTTCGTCGGGGACGCGTGCACCCCCGACGACGACGACCACCTCCCCACGCATCTCCCCCCGATCGGTGCGCTCGGCGAACACCGCGGCCGCTGCCGCCACCGTCCCGCGCCACACCTCCTCGTGGACCTTGGTCAGCTCCCGCACCACCGCCACGGGGCGGTCGGCGCCCAGCGCCGTGGCGAGATCGTGGAGCGTGCCCGCCAGCCGGCCGGGCGCCTCGTGGAGCATCGTGGTCCGGCTGTCCGCGGCGAGCGCCGCCAACCGCTGGCGCCGGGCCGGACCACGCCTCGGCAGGAACCCCTCGAAGCAGAACCGGTCTGTCGGCAGCCCGCTGACCACGAGCGCCGCCACGGCGGCGTTCGGGCCCGGCACGACCGACACGCAGGCACCGGCAGCGGCTGCCGCCGACACTACGGCGGTTCCCGGGTCAGAGACGCCGGGCGTCCCGGCGTCCGACACCAGCGCGACGGTCTGGCCGCGCCCCAGCCGCTCGACGATGGCTGCCGCCTGGCGCTGCTCGTTGTGCTCGTGGACAGCGATCAGCGCGCGAGCCCGGATGCCGGCGTGGGCGAGCAGCACCCGTGTTCGACGCGTGTCCTCGCAGCAGACCAGGTCGGCGTCGGCCAGCGCCTGCGCAGCCCGAGGGGACAGGTCCCCCAGGTTGCCGATCGGGGTCGCCACCAGCACCAGCCGGCCAGCCCCGTCAGGCCCAGCCCCGTCAGCTCCAGCCCCATCAGGCCCAGCCCCATCCGGCCCAGCCCCGTCAGGCCCAGCCCCGTCAGGCCCAGCCCCGTCAGGACCAGCCCCATCCGGACCAGCCCCGCCAGGCCCGGCCCCGGAGGGCGTCACGGGCACGGGCGGAGCTCGACCGTGTCACCGCGGTGGAGCCCCCACCGCTCGAACGCTCCTGCCTCCGCCTCGAGCACCGACGAGCACCATCGCGGCCGGCCCACCCGCCATGGGGACATGGTGCACAGATCGACGACGTGCCACGTGCTGTCGAGAAAGGCCACGTCGATGGAGAAGCGCATGCCCAAGGTGTGCACAGCACGGGTGTGCGGGAGCACGAGAGCCCCGTCGAGCCCGTCCCGACCCAGAAGGCCGCGCCAGCGCGCCGGGACGCTCCGGGCGAGCTCGGCAGCCGCGATCACCTCGCCGTCCCGCAACAGCCAGCATGCTGCGATGCCGTCGCCCATGGCCGTCAGACGTTGAACCGGATCTCCAGCACGTCGCCGTCGGCGACGTGGTACTCCTTGCCTTCCAGCCGGATCTTGCCTTGGGCTTTGGCCGCCGACCACGACCCGACGGCGAGCAGCTCGTCCCAGGAGATGACCTCGGCCCGGATGAACCCGCGAGCCAGGTCCGAGTGGATCACACCGGCACATTCGGGCGCAGTGGCGCCCGCCCGGAAGCTCCAGGCCCGGGACTCCTTGTCGCCCGTGGTGAGAAAGACCCTGCGACCGAGCAGGTGGTAGGCGGCGCTCGCCACCCGGGCCAGAGCGCCGTCGCCGAGCCCCAGACCGGTCAGCAGCTCGGCTCGCTCGTCGGGGTCGAGTTGGGCAGCTTCGGCCTCGAGCTGCACCGACACAGCCAGGACCTCGCCCCCACCCAGCGCCTCGGCCACTGCCTTCACCAGCCCGTCGGCCTCGGCGACTTGGTCCTCCCCCACGTTCACGACGGCCAGCACCGGCTTGTCGGTGAGCAGGAACAGCCCGGCGCGCGCTGCCGCCTGCTCGCTGTCGAGGCCAGCGCGGTACAGCGGCGTCCCGTCGGCGAGAACAGCCTGGGCCGCCTCCATGGCCTCGACTTCGGCCAGCAGGCGCTTGTCGGCCCGGGCCGCCTTGCGGCGCTTGTCGATCTGCGATTCGACCGTGGCCAAGTCGGCCAGGACGAGCTCGAGCTCCAGGATCTCCAGGGCGGCGACGGGATCGTGCTCGCCGACAACCTCGGGGTCCTCGAACGACCGCAGGACCAGGCACAGCGCGTCGACCTCGCGGATCCCGGCCAGGAACCGGTTGCCGAGCCCCTCCCCCGACGCAGCCCCGGCCACCAGACCGGCGATGTCCACCATCTCGACGCCCGCCCGCACGACTTTCTTACTGGCGCTCATCACCGCCAGCGCGTCAAGCCGGGCGTCGGGGAGCGGCGCGATGGCCACACTGGTCTCCGTCGTCGTGAACGGGTGCGCGGCAACCGGCGCGCCAGCCCCGGTCAGGGCATTGAACAACGACGTCTTGCCGGCATTGGGCAGGCCAACCAGGCCGAGGTGCTCCACGTCCCGACGCTACCTGTCCGAGGCCTCCGGCGCGACCAGCCGTCGACCCGGGTCCGGTTGCTGCCGCAGGGATGCCCCCGACACGACCACCGGGCCCGCCCAGGCGACGTCCGAGCCGGCTCCAGAGCATTATCCCCCCGAAGACCTCCCCGAGCGCTGCCATGCCAGCACGGCCCATCGAACAGGGCCTTCCGAGCAGAGCCCGGCACGGCTTCGCCCGATCAGCACGGCGGCCGAGCGAACCAAGCCCGGAACCAGGCCCTGCATGCGAGCCGGCAGCGGCCCCCGGCGGGCTGGCCCGGGGCCACGCCCCGGTGCGCTAGCCTGCACAGCCGTGTCGAAGCGAACGGTGAAGCGCAAGCTGCGTGCAAAGAAGAAGGCCAACCACGGGAAGCGGCCCAACGCCGGTCGGGGCTGACAGACGCCCACCGACAGACGCCCACCGACAGACGCCCACCGGACAGCCGCGGGAACGCCAGGGGCTCAGGGCACGTACGACGCCCCCCGCCGGTCGAGCAGCTCGACGAGCACGGAGGGCATGTCGGTGATGATCCCGTCGACCCCGGCGTCGACAAGGGACTCCATCTCGGTGGCCTCGTTGATGGTCCATACGTGCACGGCAACGTCCAGCTCGTGCGCTGCGCCCACGAACGCCTGGTCGACGATGACCAGCTCGCCCGATCGAGCCGGGACCTGCAGCGCGGCGAACGGCACGGTGTCGGGCGGCTCACCGCGATGCACCGCCTGCCAGAAGGCGGCCACACCCTGCATCCCCGCCGACGTCGCCACCTCGGGCGCCAGCCGCCGGAACGTGTCGGTGGCCACGTCCAGGAACGACGCCACGATGACGCGGTCCTGGTACCCGCGCTGTCGGACCAGGTCGGCCACGGCCTGCTCGTAGGGCACCACGGCCGGGGCGGTGGACTTGATGTCCAGGTTGAGCATGACGCCAGGGTGGTCGTCCAGCAGGTCGAGCACGGATCGCAGCGTGGCGACACCGAAGGCGGGATCGCTGGGCGCCCGGCCACGGTACGGATAGGCGTCCGGGTCGAGCCCCGTCTGCGCGTCCGTCCCCGGCACGAACCAGTAGGCGTTGTCGAGAGACGACAGCTCGGCCCACGTCATGTCCGCGATGGCGCCCGCCCCGTCCGTGGTCCGGTCGACGGTGCGGTCGTGGCACACCACCAGGACACCGTCGGACGTAGCGTGCACGTCGAGCTCGATGCCCGTGGCACCCACCGCCACGGCACGCTCGATGGCGAAGAGCGTAGAGGACGGCGCCTCGTGGGCGCCGCCCTGGTGGGCGTAGGCGAGCACGCGCCGCTCTGCCCAGGCCGGCACCACCATCTGCGTCACGTCCATCGGGGAACGGTAGCCTCTGGCCCGCCATGCTGGACCACATCCTGGTGGAACTGATCACCCGCGTCCGGACCGCCTTCGAGAACGCCCTGCTGCAACGCCAGGCCGTCGAGGAGCGGTTCCAGGTCGACGTCTTTTTGGGCGACGTGTCGTGGGAGACCTCGTACTCGCTGCCCGGCGAGGAGCAGCCTCCCCGCGTGCGGGCAGACATCTCCGTCGACTGGCCGACCTGGAGCCAGAGCATCTACCGCTCGTGGTCCATCGGCGAGCCTCCGGACGACCTGCCCGAGGCAGTGATGGAGATCACCCTGCGCCAGCAACGGCTGGCCGGGCCACCCGACCTGACCGCCATGCTGGCAGTCCTCCCCACGGAGAGCCCCGCCATCGCAGGAGAAGCCCTGGTGCGCACCGCTCCGGTGCTGGAGCAGGTGATGGGCGCTGCGGGCGAACCGGCCCGCTTCGCCGTGGAGACCACCTATCAGGGATCCCTGCTGCTCGAAGAGGCCACCTTGGAGGAACCGGCTCGGCTCGCCACCCCCGTCGAGACCCTGGCCCAATGGGTGGCATCCGTGCTGGTCCGGCTGGCGGACCTCGACCTCGTCTACCTGCCGCCCGACCCCGAGCACGATCAGGACTGACACCCCCGACAGGCGCTCGATCCCGACCGGCGCTGCCCGCCCGAGCGGCGCTCGATCCCGACAGGCGCTCGATCCCGACCGGCGCTGCCCGCCCGAGCGGCGCTCGATCCCGACAGGCGCTGCCCATCTCGACGGCGCTGCCCGCCCGACGGCGCTGCCCATCTCGACGGCGCTGCCCGCCCGAGCGGTTACGGACCACACGGTCGGCGACGGTCCCGGTCGGATCCTCGGCCGGCGCCACGCTCCCCGACTACGAGCGGGCGTCGGTGTCGGGAGCCAGCATGCCTCGCAGGTCGGCCTGGGGCCGGGCCCCCATGTGCGAGATGATCTCCGCCGCGCACGCGCCACCCAGCCGCGCGCACTCGACCGGGTTGGCGCCGTTCGTCAGCCCGTACAGGAAGCCCGCTGCATACAGGTCGCCGGCGCCGGTGGTGTCGACGACGGTAGCGACCGGGGCCGCCGGGACCGTCACGGAGCTCCCGGGCATGACGACCACCGAGCCCGCCGGCCCCAGCGTGACGGCCGAGAGCACGCCCGTCTCTTCGATCGCAGCGACAGCGGCTTCGACCGTGGGCACGCCCATCAGGGCGATCGCCTCCTCCTCGTTGGCGAACAGGACATCCACGTCGTCGCGCAGCAGGTCGAGGAGCTCCCGCCGGTGGCGCTCCACGCACAGCCGGTCGGACACCGACACCGCGACCAGGCCGTCCCCGGCGTGTGCGACCTCGATGGCCCGGTGCAGCGCCGCGGTGGCCGACGGCACGTCCCACAGGTAGCCCTCGAGGTACACGACCCGGGCGGCCGCCAGCATGTCCTCGTCGAGGTCGTGCGTCGTCAGCATGGAGGCCACGCCCAGATGCGTCACCATCGTCCGCTCCCCGTCCGGTGTGACAAGCACCACGCAGCGCCCGGTGGCGGCGTCGGAGCCGCTGCCGGCTCCGGCCGCGCCCCCGGCACCTGGCGTGTGAGTCGTGCGCCCGACCTGCACACCCGAGCGGGCCAGGTCGCTGCAGAAGAGGGATCCGAGCTCGTCGTCGGCCGTACGGCCGATGAACCCCGCCGTCCCGCCCAGGGCCGCGACGCCGACGACGGTGTTGGCCACCGATCCTCCCGACACCTGGGCGACCGGAGCCACCGACGCCCGAAGCCGCTCGGAGGCGACCAGGTCGACCAGCGTCATGGTGCCGGCGTCCACCTCGAGCCGCACGAGGTCGGCCGGCGTGGCGTGGACGAGGATGTCGACGATGGCGGAGCCGACGGCGACGACGTCGATGGCGGCGGCGTCGCCGGGCTCCACGGCAGGAGGTCCGGACATCTGCGTGACCCTACCGGCCCCAGCGATCACGGCGCCCGACATCGCCGCCTGCCAGCCGCCCCCTGTAGCGTGTCCCAGTGACCTCCGCCCAGCTCGCCCCGAACAGCGGCGGCTCGGCGGCGGGCGGCGACCCGTCGGCTGCCCACCGCCTGCCGTACGACGTCCGCCCCACCCGGTACGACCTACGCCTGGCCCCCGATCTCGACGCGGCGGTGTTCGAGGGACAGGTCCTCATCACCGCCGAGGTCGACCGCCCGGCCGACCGGATCGTCCTGCACGCCGCCGACCTCGACATCACGCACGCTGTCGTCACTGCCGCAGACGGCCGCCGGGCCGAGACAGCCAGCACCGGGTCCGCAGGAGCGACGCGTGCCGATGCCGCACCCGAAGGAGCACTCGTCCAGGTGGAGGCCGACGAGGCCGCCGAGCGGGTGTGCCTGGTGCTGCCGAGCCCCCTGCCGGCGGGTCCGTGCACCATCGAGCTGCGCTTCTCGGGCGTGCTGAACGACCGGCTGCACGGGTTCTACCGCTCGACGTTCACCGACGCAGCCGGCGCCACCAGGACCATCGCCACCACCCAGTTCGAGGCCACCGACGCCCGGCGGGCGTTCCCGTGCTTCGACGAGCCGGACCGCAAGGCGGTGTTCGCCGTCACCTTGGACGTCGACGCCGCGCTCCTGGCCGTGTCCAACGGCCCTGTGGTGTCCGACACCCCGCTGCCCGGCGGGCGCCGCCGGGTGCAGTTCGCCGACACCATCCCGATGTCCACCTACCTGGTGGCGTTCGTCGTCGGCCCGCTGGAGGCCACCGATCCGGTTGACGTCGACGGGATCCCCGTTCGCATCGTCCACGTCCCGGGCCGTCACGACCTCACCTCGTTCGCCGTCGAGTGCGCTGCCCACGCACTGCGCTTCTTCACCGAGTGGTTCGGCATCGCCTACCCGGCCGCCAAGCTCGACTTGGTGGCCATCCCCGACTTCGCCTTCGGGGCCATGGAGAACCTGGGCTGCGTCACCTTTCGGGAGACTGCCCTGCTGGTCGATCCCGAGCAGTCGTCACAGCTCGAGCAGCAGCGGGTGGCCGACGTCGTCTCCCACGAGATCGCCCACATGTGGTTCGGCGATCTCGTCACCATGCGATGGTGGAACGGCATCTGGCTGAACGAGGCGTTCGCCACGCTCATGGAGCTGCTCTGCGTCGACCACTTCCGACCGCAGTGGCAGCGCTGGGTGTCGTTCGGGATGGAGCGGGACGTGGCCATGGCCACCGACTCGCTGCACCGCACCCGACCCGTCGAGTACCCGGTCGGGCCCCCTGAGGAAGCCCAGGGCATGTTCGACGTGCTCACCTACCAGAAGGGCGCCAGCGTGCTGCGCATGCTGGAGCGGTACCTGGGCGAGGACCGGTTCCGGGCCGGGATCCGCCGCTACCTCAACGATCACCGTCTCGGCAACACCGACACCGCCGATCTCTGGGACGCCATCGAGGCCGCCAGCGGCGAACCGGTGCGCCAGGTCATGGACACGTGGATCACCCAGGGCGGCTTTCCCCTGGTCTCGGTGGAGGACCGGGGCGGCACCACCGCCCTCGACCAGACGCCGTTCTCCTTCACCCCGGTGCCCTCCGTCCCCGGCACCCCGGGACCTGCCGGTGGCGCGGAGCCAAGCGCGATCGGTCGCGACTGGCAGGTGCCGGTGCTGGCCCGGTCGCTCGACGACCCCGAGGCATCGGCCCGAGTCCTGCTGGCCGACGGTGGCGCCACCATCGGCGTTCCCCCGGCCGGCGTCGTCGTCAACGCCGGCGGCTCCGGCTTCTACCGGGTGCGCTACACCCCCGGGCACCTGCGCCAGCTGGCCGGGCGCATGGCCGAGCTCGAGCCCCTGGAGCGCTGCAATCTCCTGAGCGACACCTGGGCCGGCGTCCTGGCCGGGATCGCCGATCTCGATGACATGCTCGTGCTGGCCGAAGCCATCGGCGACGAGACCGACCCCGACGTCTGGAGCCAGGTCACAGGGGCACTGCGCTTCCTCGACCATGTCGTCACCGACGACGCCCGCCACGAGCTCGCCACGTACACGCGAACACTGGTCGGGCCGCTCGTCGACCGCCTCGGGTGGCAACGGCGGGCCGGCGACGACGAGCGCGCCGTGACGTTGCGATCGCTGGCCATCACCATCGCCGGTACCGTCGGCGCCGACCCCGCGGTCCGCGAGCGCTGCGCCGCGCTGCACACCGCCGCGCTCGCCGGGACAACCCCGCTCGACCCCGATCTGGCCGCTGCCGTGGTCACCGTCGTCGCCGCCTCGGGGGACCGTGCCACCTTCGCCCAGCTGCTCGACCGCTACCGGCACCCCGCCACCCCGCAGGAGGAGATGCGCTACCTCTACTCGCTGGGGGAGATCCCCGACCCGGACGTGGCCGCCGAGGTCTTCCACCTGGCACTGACCGACATCCGCACCCAGAACGCTCCGTTCGTGATCCAGATGCTCTTGGCCAGCCGCGAGCACGGGCCCGCCACCTGGTCCCGCCTGTGCGCGAACTGGCTGGCCGTCATGGACCGGACCCCGGCCAACATCGTGCCGCGACTGCTTGACGGGGCCAAATGGCTGTGCCGTGACCCCGACCTCGCGGCGCAGGTCCACGCCTTCGTCGCCGACAACCCGGTGCGAAGCGGCCAGCGCACCGTCGAGCAGATCCTGGAGCGGCTGGACGTCAACGTGGCGGTCACCGAACGCCTGGCTCGTGACGCCGGCGCCGCGCTGCGCGCCGCAGCCGGCCGCCTGACCGCACATCGGCGATGAGCAGCGGGCGCCCCGCCGGCACCATGGCGGCCCGGTTCGCCCCGCCATGCTGCGCGGGCCTGCTGGACCGGGCCCGGGCCACGGCCGGGTTCATGCCCGACGACGAGGGCCTCGCCCTGCACGAGCTGGCCCACCGTGCGACACGTGGCCGCAGCAGCGCCACCGTGGTGGAGATCGGCGCCTGGTGCGGGAAGTCGACGCTGTACCTCGGGGCTGCCGCCTACGCCGAAGGCGCCGTGCTGTTCAGCGTCGACCACCACCACGGATCCGAGGAGAACCAGGCCGGGTGGGAGCACCACGACGCCACGCTGGTCGACCCGGCGACCGGCCGGATCGACACGCTGCCGACGTGGCGCCGCACGGTAGACGACGCCGGGCTGGGCCACTGCGTCGTCGGCGTGGTGGGCGAGTCGCCGGTGGTCGCCGGCCACTGGACGACTCCTGTGGACCTCTGCTTCATCGACGGAGGGCACGGCGAGGAACCGGCCTGGGCCGACTTCACCGGTTGGGCGCCGCACGTGGCCCCGGGCGGCTGGCTCGCGATCCACGACGTGTTCCCGGACCCTGCCGACGGTGGCCGCCCTCCCTACGAGCTGTGGTGCGCCGCCGTGGCGTCCGGGGACTGGGCCGAGGACGGCGCCTGGGGCTCGCTCCGAGCGCTTCGACGCATCCGCACGGCCTCGTCCTGACGCCGACCGACCACCGCCGGCAGGACAGGACAGGACAGGACAGGACAGGACAGGACAGGACAGGACAGGACAGGACAGGACAGGACAGGACAGGACAGGACAGGACAGGACAGGACAGGGCAGGTGGCGCCGGGCCCGTGCGGACCAGGTGGCACCCAGCGGGCTCCTTGCCCGGGGTGGGTCTCATCGAACCGTGCCAGGCTCGGTCACAACCCCCTGCGGCAGAGGCATGTCGACACACACCGCTCTGACCTGCGGAGCCCTATCCTCCGTGGCGGCCTCCGCCAGGGGTCATGTGGGCTTGATCGGAGGCTCGGTGTGGGGTGATCAGCCAGCGATGTCGGCGACCGCCGCGTGGACTGGCCGTTCCGGTACCTCGTTGAGGTCCACAGCGGCCGGCAGGCCCACGCCTCGGAACAGACCGGAGGCGGCGCTCGACTCCGACACGGCATCGACGGCAAGCACGA
>JAJZLP010000348.1 GCA_021803325.1 Actinomycetes bacterium | reverse complement strand
CGATCGCCGGGCGAATTGCGGCTTTTGAACCTCCGTCAACGCCCCCACACCGGCCCCGGCGCCTCGTCGCACAGGTTCTGACCGGTGAAGTCCGTCTCGTCGTCGGAATCGCTTGTTTTAGGGCTAGCTTCAACATTGGCGTATCCCTCCCCGCCGGCATTCGCCAGCGGACTCGTTGATTGGTCTCAACTTGGAGGGTACGTCGCGCCCTTCGCGAGATCGTGGATCCACAACTTCCGGTTATAACTCCCCCCCTGCTTTTCGGGTGAGATGGCGTCCCCCTGCTCTCGGGGTGAGATACCAGCGCCAACAGCAGGGGTGCATGAGTACTTCGCCGCAATGCCCGCGCCCGACACACCAGGAGTTCCAGATCGTCCGTGACGGCATCCAGCGACGCGAGTCCACCGATGCGAGCACCACCTCTGCATGCGCGCCCACATGGCCATGGCAGAAGACGGCATCGACGACGAGCACCCGATCCACGCGCTCTTGAACGACACCTTCCACGGCTCCGAGCAGTGGGCTGCGTTCGAGCGGGCGGCCCGGGAGCTCGGGACCCCGGCTTTGGGCAAGTGGGTGGC
Organism: Actinomycetes bacterium; assembly: GCA_021803325.1. Taxonomy (GTDB): domain Bacteria; phylum Actinomycetota; class Acidimicrobiia; order Acidimicrobiales; family UBA8190; genus JAJZYI01. The sequence continues at coordinate 9,392 of JAJZLP010000348.1, read as the reverse complement.
GGACCAGGCCCCACGGCTGGCCGCGCAACTTGCGCGCCGGGGAGAGACCATCGTCTACACGAACGGCGCCATCGAGGCTCTGATCCAGACGGTGCGAGAGGCCGTCGAGCGCAGTACCTGGACCTTCCGCAACCGCCAGAGGATGGACCTGCTCTTGGAGCTCATGCGGCTGAACAAGGTGAACTCGACCGAGGCGTACATGGTGGCCATCCGCGAGCATATCGTGGCCACTGGTGGGAAGCCCACACACGCGAGGCGGCAGTGGGATCCGAAGGGAGTGAGTTCTCTCCGAGGATAGCCGTTGGCGCTACTATCTCACCTCAAGAGCAGGGGGGCGCCATCTCACCCGAAAAGCAGGGGGGGCGCCCTCATCAAGCTCGGCTGATGCGCTGAAGCGCTGATCCGTCGCTCGGCTGGTGCCGGGCCGCTGACGTTCAGGCGTTGACGTGCAAGGCCTTGGCGGCTGCCTGGACGCCGGCGCTTGTGCAGACCGCGCCGGGCTTCCCCCCGTCGATGCTGCAGACCGCTGCCGACATGTAGTTGGAGGCGCCGAGGACGAGCTTGGTGACCGGGTTCTTCGGGTTCTTGAGCGACGCGGCGATTCTTGTCCGAGAGAGCCCCTGCAGCGGGTTCGGGTTGTAGCTCGCCCCGGTGAAGATGACCTTGTTCCCCCAGTCGGAGAACGGGATTGTGCCCGAGCGTGTTGTGCCGCCGACGTCGTACTTCTTGATGAGGGCGTCCTCTTGATTGGTCGGCTTGTTGATGACCGGATGCGTGCCTGTCGCCTTGTCCTGGCCGTAGACCTCGACGAGCTTCGCGGAGACGTACGGGCTCGTGTACCTGGTTGTCCTGAAGGTGAACGTCTGGGTCTTCGGGTAGACGTCGATGGGCGAGGACTGCATGGTCTTCAGCCCGCTGAACGTCCCGAAGCGCGACAGCGAGGTGATGATCGCCCAGCGCTCGGCCGCACAGAACGGGCAGAACTCACCACCCATGTAGAAGACACCCGGCTTGCCGTCGAAGGTGAGCGGCTTCTGGCCTTTCTTCACGGTGGGTGGGTAGACGAGGCCTGGGGTCCCCATGCCGACTGCGTTGTAGACGGAGGTGGGGACGTGGGTGATCTCGTGGAGCACCTTGGGCGGAATCGGGTCGCTTGGGGACACCAGCAGTGTGTGCGCAGTGCCGGGTGAAGGCGCGACGGTCGTCGTGGTTGCCGATGTCGGCACCGCAACAGTCACCGGGACGGGCGAGGACCGGAGCGAGGAGAAGGCGGCCACGCTGAGCGCGATCACCAGGGCTGCCACCCCCCCGCTGACCGCTGCGCTTCCGATGAGCAGCCGCCGCCCCATGGCGCTGTCGCGGTCCCTGACGAGGAAGTACCCGACCAGCCCGCCGAGAAGCCCGAAGAACAAGAGCAGGTAGTGCGCAGCGCTCGGCTTGCCCGCCCCACCAGGGCTGCCCTCATCGGCACGCGGTGCGGTCGCCACGGGCTGAGGGGACTCATAGCTTGGCGTTTGGGCGCCAGAAGGCCGCGTCTCCACGGTCTGGTCGTCGGGAGCCTGCCCGCCGAAAGGATGGTCCGAAGAGCCCAAGCTTTGCGCAGGGCGGATGGCTGCACCGCAGGCGGAGCAGAAGGCGTCAGTGGGCCGCAGCGGTCGGCGGCAGGTGGTGCAGTACACGCCGCTCACCCCCTCCACTGAGTGTGCAAGAAACGTACCAGAAGGCCTGCGGGACCCGGAACTGGGATCGGGAGTGCTGACAAGGGGGCACCAGCCATGTCGCTCAATCTACATGCCCCCTCAGATCCGCCCGGAGTTCCGCCACGACGTGCTCGTCTTCGATCCGACCGACCCCGTCTTCGGTGGCCCGTCCTGTGCCCTCCCGGGCTGTGCGCTGATTCCGTTGAATCCGGACGGTCATGCCGACGGCGAGCCCAAGTGGCGGCCGCCACAGACAGAGCACAGCAAGCCGGAACACGCCCCAGTGTAGGCTTAGGCGCGTAGGCAACATCGGAGGGGGCAGGCATGCATGAGATCCTGCGGCAGCGCTCGGCGCTGACGCTGGTCGCGGTCGGGCTGGCGGCACTCGCGATCGCGTACATCCTCGCCGCCGTCGCCGTCGCCACGCTTGGCGACGCGACCCACGACCTCTTGCGGGCCGCCGACTGGGTTCGTCTTGCGGGCCCCATCGCCGTACTTGCTGCAACCGCATGGGTGGGGTGGCTCCTCATCATGCAGAGCCGGTGGATGGAGCTCCTCGAGGTGGGCGGACTCGCCGTCGGGGCGCTCTTCCTCTCCATCTCCACACTCCTTTCAGCGGTCAACACGCAGACCACACGGGCGACCTTCACAGGACTCGGGTACGGCATCTGGGCGCTGGTGGCGCTGGCCGTCGGGTTCAAGGTCGCCTTCGCGCAGCGTGCGTCGGCGCCCTCCGGCGCCACTGACGTCCACTTCCCCCACCCGTACGGTTCCCAGGTGTCCGGCACCCAGGGCGTCCCGGGGCAAGTCTCCTCACCAGGGATCGCCAGCAACCCCGCACCCCTGTGGTTCTGTGCGGGGTTCGGCATCCTCCTCTTCGCCATTGGTAGCGCGCTTGCCGTAGCGACCGCGACAGGCAGTGCCGGCAGCATCCTTGCGGGCGGCATCATCTCTGGCATCGGCTGTGGTCTGGTCGTCGTCGCGCTCGCGGTCGCGCAGCACACCCGTGCTTTCCCAGGGGTCCCGCCGGTACTGGTGGCCGGTCTCGTGGTGTTGGCGGCCTCCAGCCTCTACCAGGGGGTCGCCAGCTACATCGCCGCCCAGCCCCTCACCGGCTTCAGCGAGGACCGGGTGCTGCTCACGATCGCATCCGTGCTCTACGCGGTTGCGGCCGGCATCCTGATCGCCCCGGGCGTTGCCCAGATCCAGCGGATCGACCAGACACCCGCCCGCTACGGCCCGCAGGCACCACCCCCTCGTCCAGCCCGCGCGGCCTTCGTGCCGACGGCTCCGGTCGCTCCCATCCCATATGAAGCGCTCGCACCCCCGCAGGGCGCACCTGGCCCTGCCACGGCTGCGGCCCCGGCAGCCGAGCACCCCGCCTCACCGGCACCGGCCACGACCCAGGCCACCACTGCTCGGCCGGTCGCGTTCTGTTCGCAGTGCGGCACCGCACGTCCCGCAGGTGCGCGGTTCTGTCGGTCGTGCGGGGCACCCTTTGGCACAACCCCAGCGGCGGATTGAGGAGTACACGAAAGAGGGGAGCCACCATGCCCTGCACCCAGTGCGGCGGCAAGATCACACCGACATCGCGCTCTTGCCCGGTGTGCGGAGCCCCGGTCACCACCGGCACCCAAGTCCCGGCCGTTGTGCATCGCACGGCGGACATCCATCGCCTCGCCCCGGCCGACTTGGTCGTCGGGGGTGCGACCGTGGTCCTGTTCATCGCGTTGTTCCTGCCGTGGTACAGCGTGAACCTCGGCATCGCCGGGTTCGGCTTCACAGTGAACCTCGATGGCCTGTGGCAGGGGTGGATGTACCTGACGCTCCTTCTGTGTCTCGGCACTATTGGCTACCTCGTCGCCCGGATCGCGGCCACTCGCATCAGGCTCCCGTTCGCGCACTGGCAGCTGCTCACCACGGTCACCGGGCTCACCGCCTTGCTCACGCTTCTCGGCGTCTTCGTGACCCCGGCAGGAACGAGCTACAGCTGGGGAGGGTTCGTCGGCCTCATCGCAGCGGTCACCGCCCTCGCCGGCTCGATCGTGCGCAAGAACGAGCCCGAGGTTCTTGCGGCTGCACCCGTGCTTCGGCCACTCCGATTGGCCGACGTGTCCCCCGCGGACACCCAAGCACCGGCGGCTCCTGTCGCCGGTACGGTAGCGACCGGCGCCGCCGCCCACTGCATCTCCTGCGGCACGGCCAACCCTGAGGAGAACCCCTTCTGTCGCTCGTGCGGCGAGGAGATTTCCGCGACGGGGACACGCCAGTGACCATGCTCGCGGCTAGTTCCGCGAAGCTCAGCGCCACAGTAAGCGGGGTCGTCGTGCTCGTCGTGCTCGTCTACCTCGCGGTCGGAGTGGTGAACTTCGTCGCCGTCTACAAGATCATCACGAAGGCGGGGTACTCCGGCTGGTGGATCCTTCTCCCACTCATTCCTCTCATCGCGACCGCCATCACCATCGGCGTGCTCGCCCACGGGCAGGCCAGCACCTTCAGCGCCTCGACGCTCTCGGTCGATTTCACAACGATCGTGGCCTACTGGGTGTTCACCGGTATTGCCTTCCTCGTGAACTGGATCTTCTTCCTCGTGTTCGCCTTCTCCGATTGGCCGGTCCGTCGCCGCGTCCGCCAGTTTGAGGGCATGTTCCCGCCGATGCCCTACGGCCATGCGTTCGGGGGACAGGTCGTGCCAGGAGCCCCACCCGTGGTCCCGTTCGGCGCGGCCCAGGCGATGCCCTACGCCCAGCCGGCTCCGCCCGGCCCCTTCGCTCCAGCGACACCCACGCGTGCGATGCCCCGACCTGCGATGCCCACTGCGACCGGCGCCGCAGCGGGCATCGCAGGTCCGGTTTGCCCCTCGTGTCACGCGCGGAACCTCGTCGGGTCGACCTTCTGCGGATCGTGCGGCACCGCACTCGCGCTGCCAGCCGCGTCCGCCCCGAATCCGACGCCTCGAGAGCCGCACGTCGAAGGGGCGTCAGCCGGCGCCGTCGAGCCGGTCCTCTCAGACCCACCAACTGCCCCTGCGCTGGACGACACTGCAGCTCTTGCACTCGACCAGCCCCGGGACGAGACCACCGTCGTGCCCGCAATCGCACTCTCCGAAGCAACGGAGGTCCTCCAACCGGTGGGTACCACCCACGACTCGACGGCGATCATGCAACCGACCGACAGCCTGCCGGCAATGATGATCCTTGCAGCGCCTGCCGACACAGTCCTCGTAGCCGCCCCCACCCCAGCAGCTCTGCAACCGCATCCACGTCCCGATGTGTCTGCACCCACGGAAGTCGGCCCCGGCGTCGCTGTCACCGCCACAGAGCGTGAACCGTCCTACGTCGAAGCCGCTGACGCGGCACCGGTCCCGACCCCCACGTTGTCGTCACCCGAGCCTCCGCTCATCGCGGCGGTGTTCGGGGCGCCGGCAGTCTGGGATCTGAGCACCTCGTCGTCGGCCAGTCCGGCGTCCGTTGCCCATCCTGCCCGTGCCGGCGTCACCTGTCCGGCGTGCGACGCCGAAGAGCTGGCCTCCAGTGCCTTCTGCGGGCAGTGCGGGGCCCGTCTACAGACGCCCTGAGAAAGGGGGCACAGGTGGATGCCTACTGCACCAATTGTGGCGCCTCCGTCGCCGGAGGCAGCTTCTGCACTAGTTACGGCGCTCGCATGGAACCGCTGCCCGGCGACGAGCCGTCCCCGACCGCGCAGGCGCCAGTCGCAGGACTCGGCCCGCAGGGATCGCACCCCCAACTGCCCAGTCGGCACCCGCGGCTCTGGCCACTCGGCGCGGGCGCCGCGGCCATCTTCCTCGTCGGTGGGGGACTAGGGGCCTCCTTCCTCGTCTCCGCGCACTCGACGACGCCGACAAGCGTCGCCACCGCGTTCATCGGCGACGTTAACGACGGCAACTTCCAGGGGCCCGAGCAGCTCGTCGACCCCGATGATCGCCCAACCGACCTGACGCACCTGTCGCTGATGCGGTTCCGCGAGATGACCACGCTCGACGTGAGCGGCACCGTCCACACCGCCGGGCACGCGGTCACAGGCACACACGCCTGGGTCCGCGTCCGCGTGACAGAGCGCCGGGCTCCTCTCCCAGGACACCTCCAAGCGCGGCACCGTCTACTCCGCCAGCAACCAGGTCCTGTTATGCTCCGGGACTATCTCGACAGACGCGACAACTTTCAGGCAGGCGGCAAGCGCCCGGGAGTCCTACCTGAACGAGCTGTCCTCGATCTCTGGGGCCACAGCCCTGCCGACGGGCCTCGTCACCGACCTCACGAACTCTTGGGAGCTTCCAGTTCAGGTCGACAACTCGCGTCGTGGGCACAGGACGAGACGACATCGTGCACAACGACCACGGTGCCCCAGGACCCCAACTACCAGGCGACGACAGGGACAGACCAGCAGGCGACCGTCGACAAGAAGGCGTTCGTCGCCCTGTGGAACCCGGTCGCGAAGAACTTCAACCTCACTACCTACCAGTGGACACAGATCTAAGGGGCGGGAGATTGCGACCAGACCCGCCGAGCACGGCCGGCGACAAGACAGAACGTCGCGAGTCCGAACCAGCGTCCATCGAGCACAATGGTGCGGAACCACTTCACCGCTTGCCAGCACCAGGCACCAAGAGCCCGAAGGGAGCTACATGGCCGGCATCCTGATGCTGTTCGCACTTCTGAGCCTTGGCACCACCGCCGTGTGGGCGTGGGCGCTTGTCGACTCCATCAGCCGTCCCGAATGGGTGTTCCAGCAACAGGGTAGCAACAAGACGCTGTGGATCGTGCTCACCATCGTGCTCGGAGTGCTCGGCGGTGCGATCTACCTCTTGGCGGTTCGTCCGCGACTCGCACGCGCACAAGCGACGATGTCCCCTGGGATCATCCGGGCCGCAGGATTCCCCGGTCTCCAGCCCGCGTACGCGGGAAGCCCTCCGCCGGCCGCGTGGACGGCCGACTACTGCCCGAACTGTACAACGCCCTTCGCTTCCGGTGGTCTCTATTGCGGCGCTTGCGGCGCGCCTCGCCCGGTGAAGATTCCTGGTTCGCTGCGGGCCCCCGGCGCGTCGAAGGTGAGCGATTTCACCGCCGATAAGTCCCTACCGGCCATTGACCGCAGCCAGCTCCTGGCGCTCTTGCCAGCCGCCGGCGCCAGGGAGCTCAGCGCCCCGCTGCGCAGAGCCATGAAGGCCCCGCTCGAGGCGATGCCGTCGCTGCTCGGTCCCGCCGAGACGGTCGTCCGCCTCGTCGGCGCAACGTGTCAGCACGAAGAGGGGCTCTTGGTACTCACCGATGCACGCTTCTTGTTCTTCGATGGGTTGACGGGAATCCTCGAGATGGAGTTTGCGGCGGACGCCACCGTCGCCGCCCGCGGAGGTCGCGTCGAGATCTCGGACGAGTACGGCGGCGCGCGGTTCGACCTCATCGATCCCACCACCGCACCTGAGCCCGCCGCTGCTCGCCCTCTGGCTGCACCTGTTCGACTCTGCGTCAGGTGCGGATCGGAGTTCACCCCCGTGTTTCTGGGCACCACCTGTCCGGACTGCGGTGGCACCTTGCGCCCGACCGCCTGAGCTGCAAGCGACTGGCGATCTCTATAACAACGCAAGGGCACATACGTCGAGCACTTCCTCGGGACATTGTCGAGCGTGCACAGCCCACTACACCAAGTCGTTGTTCAGCAAAGCGGGACGTTTGTTGTGACGAACGGCGTGCCGATCAGAGAGCCTGACGTCTGTCCGTTGTTGTAGAAGGCGTCAGCCGAGACGTAGAACCGTGTGCTCCACGGGCTCTGTGCGATGCGGTACCACCAGGTGTTGCCGTCGGCCACCTTGAAGCCCTGGAGGCGACACGAGATCTGGACCGTCTGGTATGCGCCGATCTCTGGTCCCTCTGTGCCCCCGGCGTTGGTGTAGTTGGTCCAGGTGTGCGAGACGCCGCCCACGGTCTCGGCGTACGTGGTCGGCACCGGAGACGCCGTCGACTGCGGAGTCGTCGTCGGTGGCGTCGATGACCCGTTTGTCGATGAGGGTGTGGTCGACGTTGTTGTCGTCGGTGGCGTCGATGACCCGTTTGTCGATGAGGGTGTGGTCGACGTTGTTGTCGTCGGTTGCGCCGACGTTGTTGTCGACCGCGACGAGGCGCTTGTCGCAGGCGCCGTTGTTGGGGAAGTTGGCGGTGATGAGAGTGTCGAAGACCCGGACGCGGGTTGGACTGTGGAGTCGCCGCTACCGCCTTGGAGGGACGAGCCCCCTGTTGCCGGCTGAAGTGTGCTACCTCCGCCAGCGGACTGCACCTTGGAGCCGATTGTAGCCGGGGGGCTCGCTTGCACCACCGGGCCTGTCGACGTCGCCGGTGGCGACGATGGGGGTGCGTTGGACCCGTCCGGAAGCCACCAGCCATCCCAGATCGCCCAGGAGTTCCCCGCGAACTCGGCAAAGGACTGGCGGTGGATGTGTGTGTAGTCCGGCGTTGTGCTCTGTGCCGTGTTCGTCGAGATGAATGTGCCGCCGCCGACGCTGACTGCGGAGTGGCTGTATGTCTTGCCGTGCGTGCTGTTCCAAAAGCCAATCGCACCGACGGGCGGCGTGTCTGTGGTTCCCTTGAGCCCCCCTGAAAGACGCGGCCACACTGTCGCCGGGTACGTTGTTGTGTTGAGCGGCGTGTCCATCTGCGCACGGATTGTGTGGTGCGCCCCTGTCCGCCAGGCGCGTGTCACGAACTCGAGGCACAGTGTGTGGTACTCATGGTTGGTCGCCGGTGTCGCGGCCATGTGTTCGGCCCACGCCGCGGCGTTCTCGTCTGTCGTCGACGCCGTCAGCTCAATCTTCGTCGTCTTCGGGTGGTCGCTGCTCACTGCGGTGCCTACGGCCGCGCCCCCTGCTGCCACCAACACGACGATGGCGATCACGAGAACCCACGGGTTTGGTTGGTGCCGCTCTCCGCTCGCCAGGAGTTGGCGCTTGCGCTGGCGGAACTCCTTGTCCGTGAGCAGCCCGGCGTCGCGCAGCATCGCAAGCTTGGCGACCTCGCCAGCTTCGCTGATCCGGTCCATGCACCCCCTCCTTCCGTCGAGCCGGCTCTCCGAACGGTACTGCATCCACGCCCATGATTCACGGGTACTGCGAGGTCCAAAGCGGCTCTCGCCCAAAGCGGCTGCGCGCGCCTCCGTACGAGGCCGCCCAGGCCTCCCGCTCAAGTCCCGAGTGCCCCGTAGACGAGCGAGCTCACCTGCTCGGTGGTGTCGATCCCGTAGCCCGTCGTCGGGTTCCCGGTGGCCATGATCGCGATGAGGTAGTCGCGCCCAGCGCCGTCGACCCAGCCGACGGAGTTGATCTGCCAGTCCGTCGTCCTCTCGAGCGGGAGCCAGCCGTCTTTGAGGACGACGACGGTGTTCCCGGGCACTCCCGACGACACGCCCCAAGCCTGCGTCGGTGTCACCTGTTCCATGAACGAGATGTCGTTGTCGCGCTGGGTCTTGGACAGGAGACCGTTCGGTTCGACGTAACCGTTCGGTGATCCCGTAGGCCCAGTTCGGAGCGTCGGAGGGGTACCTCGACTTTCTCACCTACGCAGCGACGTCCTCCCAGGCCAGGCGGAGGATGGTGATTTCCTGCGGGGAGGGCGGCTGGGGGTCTTCGTGCCGATATTGCGCGGCGATGGTGACACGGCGGAGCTTGGAGAGCATGTCGAGGAC
>JAJZLP010000082.1 GCA_021803325.1 Actinomycetes bacterium | reverse complement strand
TCGCTGCAAGCTTCGGATGGGACGCTGTGCCGTGGCAGAACCTGGTCGAGGAGCTCGTGGCCATGGAGCCAGCCAGCTCCTGAGCACTCCCGTACGACGACCTCGAACGGGACCGACGACGAGGAGGCGGCCATGCACGGCACCACCGTGGTGATCACCGGAGCGAGCTCCGGCATCGGCTTGCACACGGCCATCGGGATGGCCGCCCTGGGCGCCACCACCGTGCTCGCCTGCCGGGACCGAGGGAAGGCAGAGGCTGCCGCGGCCGATGTGCGAGCCGCTGCCACCGGCGGCGAGGTGCATGTGGTCGATCTCGATCTGGCCGACCTTCCCTCCGTACGGGCCTGCGCCGACGAGCTGCTGGCGCGCTTCGAGCGCATCGACGTGCTCATCAACAACGCCGGCGGCATCTGGTCGCCCCGGCGCGTCACCCGCCAGGGGCTGGAGATGACCTTCGGCGTCAACCACCTCGGGCACTTCGCACTGACATCGCTGCTCGCCGAACGACTCCGGGCGTCGAGCCCGAGCCGGGTCGTCACCGTGTCGTCGGTGGCGCACTGGTTCGCCCCGGGTGGCATGCGGTTCGACGACCTGCAGTCCGAGGGTCGCTACATCGGGTTCGACGCGTACGCCCGCTCCAAGCTCGCGAACATCCTCTTCACCCGGGAGCTGGCCCGCCGCCTGGCCGGGACCGGCGTGACGGCGAACGCCGTGCACCCGGGTCCGGTCCGAAGCGGGTTCGGTATGGACGGAGACCTCGGGGGCATTACCGGGCTCGGCAACCACCTGATGCGCCCCTTCGAGATCACCCCCGAGGCCGGGGCACGAACCTCCATCCATGTGGCGACAGCCCCAGAGCTGTCCACGACCACCGGCGGCTACTTCGCCCGGAGCCGACCGGCCCGCACTGCCCCGTGGGCCCGGGACGACGGTGCCGCCACCCGGCTGTGGGACATGAGCCACCGCATTGCCGCCCGCGCCGGGCTCGACCTGCCCGACGTGGTAGCGGCGCCCCACTGACTCCGGCTTCGACGACCACCCCCGACCTGGGACCGGAGCTGCGTCAGGGGCGATCGCACGACGGGGCGACGGCGGCGCCGGCAAGGGCCGCACCCGCTGCCAGGCACGTCACGGACCACCGCCGGACCCGCGGGAGCCGGCGCCAGGCGGCGACGGTGGCGGCGACGTCACCGGTGTCTGCCACCACTCCGGCAACCACCCACGGCCGGACGGGCCGGTCCAAGGCAAGCGCGGTGAGCGTGCCCATGGCGAGTGCCATGTCACGTCCGCCGAGCGCCCGGGCCAGCAGGCGGGTCGCCGGCAGCCCGGCATCCTCGTCGGCGATCCAGAGCCCGAGGGGCACACCCGGCGCCACCAGGGCGCCGGCTCCGAGCCCCAGACGCCCCAGGGCGATGCCGAGGACCACGGCCCGTGCCGGCGAACGCCGGTTCGACCGGCAGCTGGCGACCCACGCTCCAGCGCGGGCACGCGCGTTGCGCTGCGACAGCCGGGACTGAGCCTGGGATCGGGACTGAGCCTGGGATCGGGACTGAGCCTGGGACGGGTGAATCCCACGGTCACGTCGGCTCCCACGCCCGGTAGCTGCGCTCCCGGGTCCCGGGGAGCACGACCCAGCTCCCCGGCGGCGCTGGGACCCCAAAGCGGTGTCCCTGCTCGAACGAGACGGAGCGAAGCCCATAGCGCCAGACTAGGACCGGTTGCTCCACCCTGGATCCGATCGCGACCGCACGGACCCCTCAGCCGCGTCGGGGGCCACGTCATCGGCCAGTAGGTCGGCGACCCGCTGGGAGACGACCTCGGTCTTCCCCGATCCGGCGGCGGCAGCGATGATCTGGACGTGGCCGCCCCGGTGACGCACAGCCCGGAGCGCGTCACCGGCGAGCGTCGGTCCCTGCGCGGCCGATCCGGCACTGCCCACGGCCAAAGGCTGCGCCTCGGATGTGAGGAGAGCCGGCGTGAGCGGAGCCTCCGTTCGGCGCCGCCCCCTCCCCCGCCGGCTGCGCTCTACCAGCAACGGCCGAGCCAACGGGCACACAGCCCGTCGCGTATTTCGCCAGCCCCATCGGCTGCATTCCGCTGGGACCCCACAGAGGGGTGTTAGCAAATGGCGAAACACCTGGCCACGGGGGCCGGCAGCTAGCTAGCGTACTGAGGTTTCACACCGTCAGTACGCCCGCTGCCACACCGCCACGCTCTTGCGGCTGAACACTTCACGGTGTCACCAGTGACATGTCGCCGGTGACACGGGCCGCCGCCACGGAATGTCGCCAGCTGGACGGGCTGGCGCCGAGGAGTGCACCGGGCTGCGCTGGGAAGTGCCCGGGCGCTGTGTGCACACGATGGACGCTGCCGCACAATGGCAAATATAGTTGCTCTTATACCATACAAGAGCAAGTATACTTGCTGCCAAGAGGAGGCGGCGGTGTGAAACAGGTTCCCAGGATGTCACGCCAAGCGACGGAGGCGGCCCGCCTGCTCGGGATGATGGTTCGCCAGGAACGCCGCCAGAAGCGTTGGACCATCGCCGACCTTGGCGAGCGCGCCGGCGTTTCGGTACCGACCGTCCGCAAGGTCGAGGCGGGTGACCCGACTGTTGCGCTCGGCACAGCGTTCGAGATCGCCACCCTCGTCGGTGTCGCGCTCTTTACTTCCGACCGGGCGGAGCTCTCCGCTCTCCTCAGCCGCACCCAAGACCGCCTGGCGCTGCTCCCGACGCGAGTCAGGCCACCGGCATCGCAGGTCCACGATGACTTCTGAGCAGCCCGGGGAAGCATACGTGTGGGTGTGGCTTCCCGGCGCTACCGAACCGGTCGTCGCCGGGCGGCTCGAGCAAAGCGCCCGGACGCTCGACTTCAACTACGGCCGCAGCTACCTCGCCCGCAGCGACCGCATCGCGTTGTTCGAGCCCGAACTGCCGCTCGTCTCGGGACGGATCCGCCCAACCGGCAACCTGGCTGTCGCCGGAGTCATCCGCGACGCCGGACCAGACGCCTGGGGCCAACGGATCATCCTCCGCCGCCTGACCGGTGCCGGCGGTCGGGACACCGACGTCGACCAGCTGAGCCTGCTCACCTACCTGCTGGAGGCGCCTTCGGACCGTATCGGCGCGCTGGACTTCCAGAGCAGTTCAGGCACATACGAGCACCGCCCGTCGGTCGGCACGCTCGAGGAGATGGTCGGCGCGACCGTTGAGTTCCTCGCCGGCGGCCAGCTCTCGCCCGACGTAAGCCAGGCGCTGCTGGCGGGATCGTCGGTCGGCGGCGCCCGCCCCAAGGTCCTTCTCGACGACGGCGGCCGAAAGCTCATCGCCAAGCTCTCCCAGGACAGCGACCCGTATCCGGTCGTGAAAGCCGAGGGTGTCGCCATGGAGCTCGCGTCGCGGGTCGGCCTGACCGTCGCACCGGTCGAAGTGCGGAACTGTCTCGGCCGGGACGTGCTGCTCGTGGAACGGTTCGACCGTACAGCGATCCCAGGGCAGCGGCGCCTTCTCGTGTCGGCCATGACGGTACTCGGCGTCAACGAATGGGGCGCGATCCACTCCGGGTACTGGGAGCTCGCCGATGCTATCCGTGCCCGCTTCAGCGACGTCGACGTCACCCTCCGAGAGCTGTTCTCGCGCATCACGTTCAACATCTGCGTGGGCAACACCGACGACCACGCCCGTAACCACTCGGCCTTCTGGGACGGCGGATCGCTCACCTTGACACCCGCGTACGACATCTGTCCGCAGCTGCGCTCCGGACAGGAGGCCGAACAAGCACTCGCCATTCGCCCCGACGGCTGGCGCTACAGCCAACTGGCCGGTTGCCTCGACGCCGCCAAGGTGTACCACCTCACCCCGGCAGAGGCGTGGGACATCATCGACAACCAGGTGTCCACGATCCTCAGCTCCTGGCCGGAAGCGGCCGAACGTGCCCGACTCACCGCCGCCGAGCGCGACGCCATGTGGCACACCCAAATCCTCAATCCCTACGCCCTCTACGACTGGCCCAGACGCCCCTGATCGGGCACAGGGGAGTCACCCGAGGGCTTGTCGACGAGGACTGGCCACGCGCCCGAACATCTCTCATCCGCGCCGACCTCGGACACAGCGCATCGATCCCGCGGACCGGCGCGGATCGACGGTTCCCGCGTCTATCGCCGCGCAGACACCCGCGAGCGGAAACGGACAGCCCTCGGTATTTCGCTAGCCCCAGCGGCAGTATTCCGCTGGGACCCCACAGAGAGGTGCTAGCGAAATGGGAAACACCCTGGTAACGGGACCGTGGGACTGCGGGTGTGCCCGAGTTCTCACACCGTAAGTTCGTTCGCTGCCACAATCCGCAGTCTGGACGTCTTGGCGGCCGTGCCGCCAGCATGTCGCGCGGCCTGCAACAGCGAGGAAGGGGTAGAGAGTGGTCGTGGCCCATGTGGAGGTGCCGGTGAAGGTGAACGCCTGGGCGGACGCGGGAGTGCGTCACGATGTCGTCCCAGGAGCTGCCAGTCGGTCAGGGCGAGGGTCGCGAAGCCGCCCAGGATGCTGAAGAGCGTGTGGGTGTCCTGCTGGCCCACCGGGGGGGCGAAGCCGCACCGAGGTGTCGCTTGGTTCAGGCGGCGTCGGTCTGGTAGCGCTCTGCCAGGTGGGCGTACTCCTCCTCGGTGAGCATGACGAAGCCGTGGTCGGGGGGCGGGGCGGCGACCAGGGGGTGGTTGGGGTCGAGATCGGGGTGTTTGCCGTCGCCGTAGCCGAGTCTGTTGGTGATCTTGGCGCTCAGCTCGTAGAGGTCGTGGATGGGCAGGATCCAGATGCTCTGGCCGTCGGTGTCGGTCTTCCAGCGGCGCACGCCGAGGGTGAACTGGACGCCTACGGGCAGTTCGGTGGTGAGCAGCTTGTGGACGACGGTGATCGTCGCCCGGCCGTGCTCGTGGATGCACAGCAGCATCCCGATGAGCAGCAGGCGGAGCTTGTTGGGGTCGTCCTTGCGGCCGCGGTGGTCGGTGCGCATCGCGTCGCCGAGGAGGCCGACGACGCCGCTGGTGTCGATGATGTGGGTGGCGGCGTCGATGTCGGTGACGGGGATCACGGTAGGTTCCCGTCACGCAGAGCGGCGGGGTCACTGGCCGGGAGGTATGGCAGCAGGTCGCAGAGGGTGCGGGCCGTGGTGAGCCCTGCCGCGTCGAGGATGACGTTGAGGGGGACGGGGCGGGTCATGAGCCACGCCAGCCAGGTGGTCCGCAGCCGCGACGCCTCGATGTGCGGCGCGCCGTGGAGCTCGGCTCGCTCCACGATGCTGGCCACGATGTTGTTTCGGCCCACGGCGGTGCCGATCAGCAGCTGGCCCGGTGTGAGTCCTTCGATGCCGGCGAACACCAGGGCCTCGTAGCTGCGGCGGACGACGACCCGGCGGGGGCGAGGGCCGGGGAAGTTGACGATGATCCCGTCGGGTGTCACCTCGATGTGGTGGCGGCGGGCGTGGCGCAAGTCGACCGAGTCGCCGCCGGCGCCGCCGCAGAGCCCGACGGCGATGCACATCTGCCGGCGGGTGGCGGGGTGACGCTGGCGCAGCGCGTACCGGGTGATGGCGGCCTCCTCCTCGGCCGCGTACGGCGGCTTGACCGACTGGTGGCCGAGGCTCACCGCCCTGCTGGGCGCGTCGAGGCCGGGGTTGACCTTGCAGGCCAGGGCGCGGAGCCGAGAGCGGTAGTCGTTCTTGGTCTTGGGGTCGAGGCCGGTCGTGCCGTGGCGGTAGTAGTCGTCGATGGCCAGGTAGGTGAGTGCCGTGGCCGTGTCGATGCTGAGGCCGCTGGTCTGCCGGTAGGCGAGGAAGTGGGCCACCACGCCGCGCAGCCGCTTGAAGCTGGTCTCCCCGCGGAGCTGGGAACGCAGCAGGATCTCGCGGTGCGAGCCGCGGATGGCCTGCCACGTGTCGCGGTCCATGTCCAGCGGGACGTAGACGTCGAGGAGCCGGGCCAGGCCGTCGGGGACCGCTTGGGGTACCTGCGCGCTGTGGGCGTGGGCGGCGGCCAGTCGGCGGGCTGCGGCAGCCGAGGGCTTCTTCATCATCGGTCATGTCCTTTCAGGCAGTGAGGGGGCTGTTCCTCGGCCTCGACCGTTCGGTGCCGGCCGAGCGGCGCACTCGCGGACCGACAGGCGTCGTGCGGGCGGCGGCGACGTGGATGAAGGCGGCGAGCACGGTCTCGCCGAACCAGCGCTCGCCGAGCGTGCAGCGGCTCACGGTCTGCTTGCTCACCCCCCAGATCCAGGCGAGCTCGGCGCCCGACGGGTGGCGGCCATGCTCGTTCCAGGCGAGGACCAGCTGGTGTTAGATGACGGCGGTGCGCTGGGAGACCACGTCGCCGCCGGGGGGAAGCACCAGGGCTGGCCGGGCACGACGTCCGAAGTCGCCGGGGCGGGCCAGGTAGCTGGCCGGCACCAGGCGGCGGCGGCTTTCGACGTGGGTCGGTCCCAGGCGGGCCACGGCGGCGACGGTGCCGACCGGTCGATTTGGTGCACTCCCCCACCGGCTAACCCCGGGCCACGGCGCCCGACGGGGCAGGCCGGGACCCGGAGTCGGCGGTCAGGTCAGCTCGCGGCGGACGGACCCGGGCGCACATCCGAGTCGTCGAGTGCGGCGGGGACCGGGTCGACGACCAGACGCCGCTTGGCGGCAAGCGGCTCCGACCCGAACGTCGGCTCCCAGAACGCCGCCAGCGGGTCGGGGTCGATGACCAGCCACCCGGCGACCGCCGGCGACGTCCACGGGTCGAGCCGGTCCTGCAGCCTGCCGGTCGGGTGGCCGGCGACCAGCGCCAGGATCCGCAGGGCGGCGTCGCCGTCGCAGCGCAGCACCACCGTCCGCTGCGGGTAGACCAGCGTCAGGCGTCCGGCGATCCGCCGGTTCAGACCAGCCATGTCCCGCACGGCCGCCTTCAAGTCGTCTGCGGCGTCGGCAGTCTCATCCGTGTCGGCGGTCTCATCCGTGTCGGCGGTCTCGTCCGTGTCGGCGGTCTCGTCCGTGTCGTCGCTGCCGGCCGGGGTGGCGTCGTTCGCCGCCGTCGGCTCCTCGTCGGCCGGCCCGGCCGCCGCGTCGGTCGCGTCGGTGTCGTCCGCGTCGTGGTGGACGTCGCCGTTGTCGTCGATGGTCGTGTCGTGCTCGTCGGCCATGATGGCGCTCCTTTCGGTCAGCTCGCCGGGTGGCGGGCTGGGCGTCATGGGACAACGGCACCCCTGTCGATGTCGAGGGATCCGGGGAAACGTCCCAGCCCATGGGTTGGGACACTGGGCAGCGTCGGCGAGTGGGGCGGTCAGCCCCGCAGCAGCGCGTCGACGGTCGATGCCGGTACGGCTGGGAGATGCCGACGGGCCGCGTCGAGTGCCTTGGCGCCGATGCCTGTGGCTCGCATGATGTCCGCCACGGGACGGTCCTCGCACAAGCAGAGGACCCGCCATGTCTGCCGTCCCCGGTTGACCGACAGCGTCAGGCCGGCTTCGTCCGCGGCTTGCCGCGCCAGCTGCCAGTCGTCCGGGGTTGTCGACGATGCCGACTGCGACGAGATCAGCGCGGCGACGGCAGCGACGACGGTCCGGAGCGTCCCGTCTGCCGTCACGCACCGCAGCCTGCCATCTTCCACACCGAGGCGGGAGCCGACCGAGTCGGGGATAGCGACACCGGCGCCGAGCAACGCGACCACCGCCGCCCCGGCACCATCGCCGGCGCCGAACCCCGCGGCCACCAGCGCGGCGATCTCGTCCGGGCTGTACGGCGGCTCCGGCGGGCGGCTTTCGCCGCGGATGGCGATGCGCCCCGGTAGCCCCCGCCGCACCCGCAGCAGGCGTTGCAGCCGTCCGAGGTGGTTGGCGAGCGTCCCGTCGGACATGGTGCCGGCCTTCTGCACGTGCGACCAGCGGGCCACCTCCACGTCGGTCAGCAGACCGCCAAGATCACCGTCGCGGTCGCGGCTGACGTCGGCCAGGAACCGGCACGCCGAGGACATCAGCACCTTGGCGTCTTGCCTGCTGGTGGGCGGCACCGCCGCCACCAGCCTCCGCAAAGCTGGCAAGACAACTTCGGCCTGGGTCGGGTTCAGCAGCCTGGTCTGGTAGCCGTCGAGGTAGGTCTTGACCTCGTCCGGCAGGGCATCGAAAGGGTTGTTCATGCGAGGCACCGTCCGGCACCCCGCCACGCCGTCAATCACCGCATCGCGGCCCCAGCGTCAACCTCGTCGCCTGCCCCTGCGCGCACCGCCATCGGCAGCGCTGACCAGGGCGGATGAACCCTCTGGCGGCCGACGCGCAGCTCGGGGCGGCGGCGATTGCGCCGGTTCCCCGGCACCCGACTGTGGGTGGAGCGCCGCTCGCCTCGCAGGCGACCACCGGCCCCTGCTCCTTGACAACACAGATACGGACACCGACACCCCGGCATCCCAGCGGCCGGTGGACAACGCGCTCGGCGGCCCTCACAGGAAGGAGGTGACCACCAGGGCCCAGCGCCACATCCACCACAGCCGCAGCCACGCAACGCTCGGGTGCCGCCGGCAGCCAGCCCGCCCCAGGAAGGAGGTGACACCCAGGGCCGGCTGCCGGCCGGCGCTTCGGGCGACGTTGGTCGCTGGGCGCACGGGCCGGCTGGCGCTACCGTGTGCCGGGTGAGGCGGCGGCAACAAGTGGGGACGATGTGACGACGGGCGACCTGTCCGACCCGATCATCAACTCGCCGTACGACCCGCCCGAGGCACACTTCGAGCTCGGTCCGAACGGACCGACGGGCAACCTGCTGCCCGGGCGGCGGCCGAGCGAGTCGTTCATCCCGATCCCGGTGACGAAGAAGGGTAAGGGCGCCAAGGCCGGGGCTGCCGAAGCCCAGACCTTCGACTTCGACGTCACCGGTGAGCGTCGAGAGCAGAACACGCTGATCAACAACATCCGCCGCGAAGTGGAGCGGTGGCGGGCGAACAACTGGAACGGCGTCACCCCTTACAGCCGAAAGCTGCTGGCCCACTGGGCTGCCTTGCCGCCGGTGCGTGACGACCCGGTGCTGTTCTGCCAGCGCGAGGCAGCCGAGACGGCGATCTTCCTCGCCGAGGTTGCCGGCCGCCACGGCACCGCCGACTACCGGCGCCGCCTCGAACCGGAGAACCGGCTGCACAACGACGGACTCCCTCGGGTCGGGCTGAAGATGGCCACGGGCACCGGCAAGACCATCGTCATGGCCATGCTCATTGTGAAGAGCACGGCTGCTCGCCAACCAGCGACCACCAGCCGACTCGCACCTTGACAACTTCATGTTCGAGCGCCACTCGCCACCACGGCTCCACGGCGGTGTGAAACGCGCCCAGCTCGCCGAAAAGAGGTGAACCTCGGAGCTGGAAGCCGATCCTACCGACGTGGATCACCCCCGGAGGTGTCCGCGGTGCCACCAGCAGCGCACCTCCCCAGGAAGGAGGTGAACTCCACGACGAGCTGCAGGTAGCCACCGCGAGACATCCGGGCCGGCGGCGCAAACGGCTCAGCGAGCTGCAAGCACGCAGCTGCCCGGGTTCCTGAGCGACGTTCCTGGGCGACGTTGTCGACGGTGAGCTGGCGGCGGCGCAGGACGATTCCACGCTCGGTGTTACACCCTGCCTCTAACGTGACATCGAAGACAACGCGAAGGAATGGGAGGCAGCATGATCCGACTAGATTCGGACCTGTTGGTGGCCGCATGCAGCGATGACAGTGCAGCCGGCGGGGTTGTGATCAGCTCTGTGGTGGAGCCTCTGGGCGGGCCGGGTACGCCGGTGAAGCCAGCCGTCTACGCAGGCGGCCGCTACCAGATCGACCAACGGTGGGTGGGGGAGGGAGACGACCGGGCGGTCGCCCCAGTCGTCGTCATCGACAACGTGGCGAGCCAGGCCAATCGGCTCGAAGCGGCGCTTGAGCAGCTGGCAGCGCGCATCGGTCTGCCGACAGTGGTGCTGGACCTCTCTGGCGCCGGTCCCCTC
>JAJZLP010000094.1 GCA_021803325.1 Actinomycetes bacterium | reverse complement strand
GCGTGCAGCAGCGGCACCCGGTGCTCGCCGTCGTCTATGCGACGCTCAAGAAGACCGGTGACGACCGGGCCAACCAGTTCGTCGTCGCCCTCGGCTGGTACGGGTTCACCGCCATCTATCCCCTGCTCCTCGTCCTCGTCGCCGTCTTCGGCTTCATAGGAGCCGCCGGGCTCGGGCACGGCATCGTGTCCACGTTGCACCAGTTCCCCGTGGTGGGCAGCGAGTTCAACCCGGCGCATGGGGGAAGCACGATCCATGGCAGCCCGGTCGGGCTCGCCGTCGGCCTGATCGGTCTGCTCTACGGGGCCCAGGGCGTGACCCAGACGGCGCAGCAGGCCATGGCCCAGGTGTGGAACGTCGCTCGGGTCGACCTTCCGGGGTTCCTGCCCCGCCTCGCCCGGAGCCTGGCAGGGCTCACCCTCGTCGGCACCACCTTCGTCGTCGACGCCGCGGTGGGGACCTACGCCACAGCAGCCGGCAACGCCCCCGCCGTCCGTGTCGGTGTCATCGCAGGGATGCTCGTGATCGACATGGTGCTCTTCTTCGCATCGTTTCGCGTGCTCACCCCGTCACCGATCGGCTCCCGGGGCCTCGTCCCGGGCGCTGTGCTCGCCGCGGTGGGGTTCACGCTCCTCATCACCGTCGGTACCGGCCTGATCCAGCACCAGGTCCGCAACAGCTCGGCCACCTACGGGCAGTTCGGCGTGGTGATCGGGCTGGTCGGGTTCCTCCTGCTGCTGGCCAAGCTGACCGTGTCCTGCGCCGAGCTCAACGTCGTCCTGGCCCGCCACCTGTGGCCGCGCGGCATGCGGACGGAATCCCCGACTCCAGCCGACGACGAGGTGCTGCGCGCCATCGTGCTCCAACAGCGGAGCCGCACGGACCAGCGGATCGACGTCGGCTTCGACGATGTCACACCGGACGACGACGGAAACGCACACCAACGCCCGGCGACGCCGGTTGCCGAACGCCCGTAGCACCCCACATTCCTGCCGGCCCAGGAACCCGCGGGCCCAGGAACCTGCGGGCCCAGGAACCTGCGGGCCCAGGAACCTGCCAGCCCAGGAACCTGCCGGCCCAGTCCGCCGTCGGGCAAGCCCCCCCCCGCCACGCCGACGTCAGCCGCACGCGGCGACGCCGGTGGTCCTCGCATGACCGCGGGTGTCCTCAGCGCTCCCGCAGCCGGCAACGGACCGCCTCAGCCTCGATGTCGAGCCGGCCGAGCAGTCCGGGGACGATCCGCCGCTCGGCCATCCGGCCGATGCCGGGAACGCCCACCACCAGCTCGCCGTCGAGATGCCGGACCGTTCCCGCACCGTCTGCCGTCAGGACGAGGTCGGCGGAGCTGTGCAGCAATCGGGCACCACCTTCGGCGGCCATGGTGAGCGTGCCAGACCCGCTGCGGGCGTCGACCCGGAGCTCCTGAAGCCAGGTGAGCTGCCGCCCGCCGAGAAGCCCGGCGGCGATCGGATCGAGGCGGCCGGCAAAGCGGTAGCGCAGGACCACGGTGACGACCGTGCCGTCGGTGCGGTGCTCGACGAGCTCCGCCGGATCGACGTCGGGCAACCGCAAGGCGAGGTACAGCTCCGGTTCGCCGAGCACGGCCGCGACTGCACTCAGCGGCGCGTCGAACCGGTGCTCGGCGTGGAACCGCACGCCCGACCGCAGCCCGTCAGTAGCCGGCGACCGGGTCGACCACACCGACGAGCCCCGCTCCGGCAGCGAAGCGGGCCACGTTGGTCTGGATCCGCTCCGCCAGGAGTGGAAGGACCATGGCCATGGTGTCGGCGGTGTGCGGCGTCACGATGCAGTTGGGGAGATCCCACAGCGGATGCCCGTCGGGAAGCGGCTCGGGGTCCGTGACATCGAGCGCGGCGCCGCCGATCCGGCCGGCACGCAACGCGTCGACGAGTGCGTCGGTGTCGACGTGGGGACCTCGGGCCACGTTCACCAGCCAGGCGCCGCCATCCATGGCCTCGAGGGCCGATGTGCCGATCACCCCGGCTGTCTCTGAGGTGAGCGCCAGGGCCACGAACACCACCGTGGAGCCGGGGAGGACAGCCACCAGGTCGTCGAGCGCCACGGTCCGCGCCGCTCCGGGCACGGGGTCCGCGTGGCGGCGGACCACCGTGGCGTGCACCCGGAACGGGGCCAACAGCGCCAGCAGGGCCCGGGCGATGCCACCGCCACCGAGGACTGTCACCCGCCGGTCGAACAGGCTGATCGCCTCGGGCGTTCCCCATGTGCGAGCCGTCACCCGCTTCGGAAGGGACCGCAAGCCGGCGAGCGCCAGCATCAGTGCGTGCTCGGCGACCGGCTCGGCATACGAGCCCTTGGCGCACGTCCAGGTCCGCCCGGCGTCCACCAGTCCAGCGGCGACCACACGCTCGACCCCAGCGAACGGCAGCTGCACCCAGCGCACGGCGGGCGCGGCCGCCAGCGCAGCGGCGAGACCGGCGACGTCGGCAGGATCGAGCCAGACCAGGGCGTCGGGGGCGTCGTGGAGAGCGACGACGGTACCTCCACCGTCCTCGACCGCCCGGACCGCGAATTCTCCAGCCACCGGACCCACGGCAATGCGGGGCGCCGTCATCGCCCGAACGATACCCGCCTGTACCGCCGTGCACGACGACCCGGTCGACGATCCCCTCAACCGGGTGCTGCACGTCGACCGCCACGGGCCCCCGCCACCAGACCCCCGCGTACCAGACATAACAAGACAGACCCCTGTGCAACAGGACAGACCCGCCGTGGTTCCCCGGTGCGTGGCTCAATGCCCGACAGACCCCTGCTCCGCAAGTGAGACCCCTGCGCCCCAGTACGATGACCCGCATACCCCGCTCGATCGCACACGTGGCGCCGGCCCTCCGCCCCATGCCGCTCGCCCGCCGGGCACGGGCCCGGAGCGTTTCCCACGGATGACCGCCGTGACGTGGACAGCCATCGATCGCCACAGCCCGGTACCGCTGTGGGCGCAGGTTCTGGCAGACCTGCGCGCACGCCTCGCCTCCGGCGAATTCGACAGCGGTTTCCCCACCGACGAGGAGCTCCGCAGCCAGTACGGCGTGAGCCGCCAGACGGTCCGCGAGGCGGCACGGCGCCTGCAGTCCGAGGGCGTTATCGTCCGCGAGCGGGGTCGGCGCAGCTCCCTGGCGGGCACCGTGCTGGAGCAACCGCTCCACACCCTCTACAGCTTGGCGCGCACCGCCCAGGATCTGGGCCTGGGTGAGCACAGCGAAGTGCTTGCCCTCGACGTGCGGGCGGCCGGAGCCGCTGCCGGTCCGCTCGGTCTCGACCCCACCAACGAGGTCGTCCACGTCGAGCGCCTGCGGTACGTGGGAGACGAGCCGATCAGCCTCCACCGCTCGTGGTTGCCGCGGTCACAGGCGGAGGGCCTGCTCGACCAGGACCTGCGCAGCGGATCGCTGTACGACGTGCTGGCCAAGTCCTGCGGCATCCGCGTGACCGGCGGCTGGGAGCGCATCCTGCCGGACATTCCGTCACCCGAGCTCGGCCGTCTGCTCCACCTACCCGCTCGGCGTGCCGTCCTGGTCGTGGATCGCCTTGCCCTGGCCGGGTCCGACCCGGTCGAGTGGCGCCACAGCGTCGTGCGCGGGGACCGCTACTCCTTTCGCGCCGACTGGTCCCCCACCTGACACCGCACCAGTTGGAAGGCGCGTTCACCCCCCTTACCGGCCATCCCATCCACCTGCCCACTTGCCAACCCGCCTGACCGGCCATCCCGCCCAACTGCCCACCCGCCGGACCGCCACCTCGCCGGCTGCCCACCCGCCGGACCGTCCCCTCCGACTGTGCACCCGTCGGACCGCCACCTCGCCGGCTGCCCACCCGCCGGACCGCCCATCCCCTCCGACTGCCTACCCATCCGGAGCTGCAGTACCCTGCCTGGAGAGCCAGTAGGGCGGGCGGGCCGGCCACCGTGCTCGGGAGCGGAGGAACCGGGATGGCGAATCCGAGGTCGGCAGGCACGGCTCTGGTGGAGCCTCGTCGGTTCGCCCAGATCAGCGCCAAAGCCTACGAGCACCCAGCGGACCGTGCCGCCACCTCGGCACTGCACTCGATCCCGATGTTCGATCGCGTGGTGCGGCGCCTGACGGAGCTGGGACACGAGCGCTCACTGCGCCAGGTGCTGCTCGGCAACGCCGTCAGGCTGGGTGACGACCAGGTCCCCGCCACATGGGCTACCTTCCGGCGCTGCCTCGTCACGTTCGACCTCGACGTCGTCCCCGCGCTCTACGTCATGCAGGCTTCCCAGGCCAACGCCATGACCATCGGCGCCAACTCGCCGATCGTGCTGCTCAACTCAGGGCTGGTGACGAGCTATACCGCCGAGGAGACGCACGTCGTCCTGGCTCACGAGACCGCGCACGTGCTGTCCGATCACGTCCAGTACACGACGATGCTGGCCCTGTTGGGCCTGCTCGCCGGCGGAGTGCTGTCCGGGCAGATGGTGGGCCTGCCGGTCAAGGCGCTCATGTACGTCCTCCTCGAGTGGTCCCGAGCCGCAGAGCTCTCCTCCGACCGGGCTGCCGCCTTGGCGGTGGGCGACCCGCTTGCGGTGTGCCGAGTGCTGATGCGGCTCGCCGGCGGCGCCGTCGAGGGCATGAACCTGGACGCGTTCATCCGCCAGGCCACCGAGTACGACGACGAGGAGGACCTCTTCGCCCGCCACGGACGGTTCCGCACCGAAGCGATGCAGCGGCACCCGTTCCCCGTGCGGCGCGTGAAAGAGCTGGTCACCTGGGTGGCTTCGGGCGAGTACGACAGGATCAGCAGCGGTTCCTACGTCCGCAGAGGCGAGGAGCCACCCGTGAGCGCCGAGCTCCAAGCGGCTGTCGACCACTACCGAGAGCGCTTCGTACGGTTCACGGACCGCACCCTCGGCGGAGTCGAGCGGGTCGAGGGGCAGATCCGCGACTGGCTCCGCCGGCGAGGCACCGACAGCACGACCGGCGGCGCCGGCAGAGCGGAACCAGCGGACTGAGCGACAGCTCTCGCCCGCCATGGTGGACGCGCCCTGACGTGCTCTGCGGAAGCACGTGTTCGGATCGGCGCGAGATCACACCTGTGGCCGACGCCCGGGGAACCACAGCCGCCCCGGAGAACCACAGCCGCCCCGGAGAACCACAGCCGCCCGAGGAACCACGACAGCGCGCCCCACCAGCCCACGCCGAACCGCGGCCCGCCGGCGGCCCTGACGGCTCCTCAGGACTCGTCAGCCGTGCCGCCCCACTGCTCCCAATAGGTGATGTCCTCGACCGGTCGGCGATCCGCCGGCCGGAAGTCGCCCCCTGTGGTGTACGCGACCGGCAGGAGCGCCACCTGGGTCACAGTGTCGGGGATGCCGAGCAGCTCCGCCGCGGCTGGTTCGTTCCGCAGGTGGAGGGTGGTCCACGCCGAGCCCAAGCCCCGCGACTTGAGTGCCAGCATCAGGCTCCAGACTGCAGGCAGGATCGAGCCGTAGGCACCGGCAGCGAGGGCGTTGCCAGCCCCGTCGAACCGGCCTTCGATGCACGGGACGACATGGACGGGGACCCGGTCCAAGATCTCGGCGAGGTACATCGCGCTCGCGAAGACCCGGCGGGTCTGCTCGTCTGTCACCCGCTCCACGGCGTGGGAGAAGTACGAGGCGCTCGCCTGCCGGTAGATCTCCGCCAATCCCCGCCGACGCTCCGGGTCGGTCACGACGACCCACCGCCACTGCTGCGTGTTGGCTGCCGTCGGCGCCTGGATGGCGATCCGGAGGCAGTCGGTGATCACGGCGGGGTCCACGGGTCGGTCGAGGTCGAGCCGGCGGCGCACGGATCGGGTGGTGGTCAGGAGGTGATCGGTCGCTGTCGTATCGGGCATCGGGGCTCCTGGCTCGCTCGCTGAGGGGCCGGGGACCGGCCGCCCGACCCATGCTGGACTGCCGGACGGGACGGCCGCCACCCGGCCGCCAGCTCCGCCCACAGCACAGCCGCCAGCCCCGCCCACAGCACAGCCGCCAGCCCCCGCCCGGCTGCCTGCCCGCCAGCCCCACCCACAGCACCGGCGGCAGCCCCACCCGGACGAACCCGGCTCGAACATGACCGGGTCCGCCCGTCGCATGGTCCGTCCGACCTGCGCCCGCGAGATGCGCGACGCTGCACAGATGGACCGTGACGACGAGCGACACCTCGACCCGCCGGTCGCCGGCGTTTCGACCGGGCCGGCCACCGCCGACAGCGGCGTCGACGTCCTGCTCTCCGACGGCACCACGGCACGGCTCCGGCCGGTTCGCACCGGCGACGAGCCGCGCATCGCCGACCTGTTCGCCGGGTTGTCGCGCGACACCATGGTCATGCGGTTCTTCGGACCGCACCGGGTGAGCGACGCCGAGATCGACCGCCTCCTCGATCTCGACGGCGTCGACGCGGCAGCGCTCCTCGTCGAGCGCGGCGGCGACGTCATCGCCTTGGCCGAGTACGACCGCCAGCCCGGTTTGAGCGAGGCAGAGGTCGCCTTCGTCGTCGCCGACCAGCTCCAGGGCCGCGGCCTCGGCACCTTGCTCCTGGAGCACCTCGCATCGCGGGCGCGGCGGGCCGGCATCCGGCGGTTCGTGGCCGACACCCTCGCCGTGAACAGCAAGATGCTGGGTGTTCTCCGGGCGGCCGGCTTCGCCCGACAGTACGAACGCGACGCTGCGGTGACGAGGGTGGTGCTCGACATCTCGCCGAGCGAGGAGGCGCAACAGGCGGCCGAGGACCGGGACCGATCGGCGACCCTGCGCTCGATCGAGCGGCTCCTGCGCCCGCGCGCCATCGCCGTGATCGGCGCGTCACGCGAACCGGGCACCATCGGCCACGAGCTGCTCCGCAATCTGGTGGCCGGAGGGTTCAGCGGACCCGTGTACCCGGTCAACCCCGAGGCGGCGTCAGTGGCCAGCATTCCGGCATGGCCCAACATCCAGTCGGTGCCGCCGCCGGTCGACCTGGCCGTGATCGCCGTGCCGGCATCCGCGGTGCTCCAGGTCACCGAGGCCTGCGGCAACGCTGGTGTGGGCGCCCTCGTCGTGATCTCCGCCGGGTTCGCAGAGACCGGGCCGGAGGGGGCTGCCGCCCAGCTTGCCGTCACCCGTGCCGCACACCGTCTGGGCATGCGGCTCGTCGGGCCCAACTGCTTCGGTGTCGTGAACGCCGAAGCGGGGATCTCCATGAATGCCACGTTCGCTACGAACATTCCAACCGGCGGCCGCATCGGGTTCGCCTCGCAGTCCGGCGGCCTCGGGATCGCCATTCTTTCCGAAGCAGCGCAACGAGGGCTCGGCATCTCGAGCTTCGTCTCGATGGGCAACAAGGCCGACGTCAGCAGCAACGACCTGCTGACGTGGTGGGAGGACGACCCCGGGACCGACGTGGCCCTGCTGTACCTGGAGTCGTTCGGCAACCCCCCCAAATTCAGTCGCCTGGCCCGCCGATTCGGCCGGACCAAGCCGATCGTCGCCGTCAAGAGCGGCTGGAGCGGCCCCGGCACCCGGGCGGCGACCTCGCACACCGCTGCGTTGGCCAGTCCCGACCGTGCCGTCGACGCACTGTTCGCCCAGACCGGCGTGATCCGTGTCGACACGGTGGAAGAGCTGTTCGACGTCGGCGCGGTGCTGGCGAACCAGCCGATCCCCGCCGGTGCCCGCGTCGGCATCGTGGGCAACGCGGGTGGACCGGGCGTGCTCGCCGCTGACGCCGTGTCGGGCCACGGGTTGGCCGTCCCCGAGCTCTCGGCTGGGCTGCAGGCGGCGCTCCACAGGATCGTTCCGGCCGAAGCAGGCGTGCGGAACCCGGTCGACATGATCGCTTCAGCCACCGCCGTGCAGTACCAGCAGGCGATCGAGCTGCTCATGGCGTCCGGGGAGGTCGACGCCGTCATCGTCATCTTCACCCCGCCGCTCGTGACCCGAGCCAACGACGTGGCTGACGCCGTGGTGGCGGCGGTCGGCTCGGCGACGGCCGCCGGGCGGGCCGTCCCCCTGGTCGCCGCCTTCCTCGGAGCGGAAAGCGCGCGGCATCGGCTCCGGCACGCCGTGCGACCGGTGCCGTGCTTCACCTATCCGGAGTCCGCCGCCCGAGCACTGGCCCATGCCGTGCGCTACGGGCAATGGCGAGCGCAGCCCCCGAGCGTCGTTCCCGAGCTGGCAGACGTCCACCCCAACCGCGCCCGCCGCCTGCTCGACACAGCCCGGAGCGAGGCGATCGACGTCGCAGCTGCGACCGCACCGGTCGGGGACGACGGGCACACCCCCGACCAGGCATGGGTGACAGGGGCCGATGCCATGGCCGTCCTGGCGTGCTACGCGATCCCTGCGCTGCCGACCACGGCGGTCGCCAGCGCAGGAGACGCCGCTGCCTGGGCGGATGAACATGGCGGTCCGATCGCTCTGAAAGCGACGGGCCCGTCGCTCGTGCACAAGTCCGAACGAGCCGCCGTCGTGCTGGGGCTCCGCGGGGCCCAAGCGGTGGCCGCCGCCTACCGGGAGCTCGAACGCCGCCTCGGAACGGCCATGACCGGCGCGTTGGTACAGCCGACAGCGCCCGCCGGCGTCGAGACGATCGCCGGCGTCGTACGGGACCCGGTGTTCGGCGCCCTCGTGGTCTTCGGCGGCGGCGGGACCAGTGTGGAGCTCCTGGACGACAGTGCCGCCCGGCTGATGCCACTCACCGAGGCAGACGCCCGCGCCCTGGTGCTGGAGCGCCGCACCTCGCCCCTGCTGACCGGGTATCGCGGGTCGTCCGCCGTCGACATCGACGGGCTCGTCGACCTGGTCCTGCGCCTCGGCCGGCTGGCCGAGGACCTTCCGGAGGTCGTCACCGCCGACCTCAACCCTGTCGTCGCCACGACCGACGGGCCCGTCGTGGTGGATGCCCGCATCGCGGTGGCTACACACCCCTTGGAACCGCTCGCCGGCCGACCGCGGCAACTTCGCTGACCGCGATCAGGGACAATGTCCGCTGTGATCGCTTCTGCTCCGCTGTCCGATGTCAGCCACTGGGCTCGGTCGAGTGGGCTCGAGATCGTCCTGATCGTCACCGGTGCGATCCTGATGGCGAGGCTGACCGGCGCGTCCTGCGCGCTCGTCGCCCGGCGCATCGAGGCCCACGACGCCAGCACCGACCAGCTCAGCCGGTCCGAGGCCGCCAAGCACCGGCGCGCCGTGACCAACGTCGTGCGGTGGTCGCTCGTCGTCCTCATCTCCGGGGTTGCCGCCCTGCTGGTGATCCAACGGTTGAACATCCCCCTCACCAGCCTGGTGGCGCCAGCGACGGTGGCCGGCGTCGCCGTCGGCTTCGGTGCCCAGCGCGTCGTCCAGGACGTCCTGGCCGGGTTCCTCCTGATCGCCGAGCGGCAGTACGGCTTCGGAGACGTCATCCGGTTCTCGACGCTCGGGGCCACCACGGGGGTGACCGGCACCGTCGAAGACGTCACGCTGCGCATCACTCGGCTCCGCACGGTCAACGGCGAGGTGGTCATCATCCCCAACGGGCAGATCGTCCAGGTCACCAACTTGTCACGCGACTGGGCCCGAGCCGTCGTCGACGTACCGGTCCCCCACTCCGTCGACGTCACCCAGGTGAGCTCGCTGCTGCGCGACGCCGGCGACGACGTGTTCCGCGACCCGCACCTCCGGCCGCTGCTCCTCGACCAACCGACCGTGATGGGCGTAGAGACCCTGACCGTTGACCAGCTCGAGATCCGCATGGTCGCCCGCACCCTCCCTGGACGCCAGTTCGAGGTGAGCCGGGCCCTGCGGTCACGCATCGCCGTCGCCTTCCGCGGCATCGGGCTGTCTGTGCCCGCCGGACTCGACGCCGAACCGGGCGGGTTCGACCCCGACCCCGGCAGCACGCCGGTGGAGGCCACCACAGCACCACCGGCCACCACAGCACCACCGACCACCACAGCACCACCGACCACCACAGCACCACCGACCACCACAGCACCACCGGCCACCACAGCACCACCGGCAG
>JAJZLP010000163.1:3975-10251 GCA_021803325.1 Actinomycetes bacterium | reverse complement strand
GGGTGGTGAGACCACCGAGGGACATGCCGACCACAGCATGGGCCTGCGGCGCGAGCTGGCGGACGACAGCGGCGACGTCGTTCGCGTTGGCGCGGAGGTCCAATGGACCGTCCGCCGCATCGTCGGAAAAGAGCTGCCTCGACGGGCGGCCGACCACAGACGAGCTCCTCAACGCCTATCAGCGCATCGAGCCGATCACCTGAGCGCGACCTGGTCTCCGGCGGTCGGCTCCAGCGCGACCCCGCACGTCCCCAACCGCGCCCGCGGTTCGGAACAGACCACCTTCATCGGGCCGTGCCCGCGTCCCGGCATCCACGATCACCGTTCTCCGAACCGTCGGTTCGTCGCAATGGCGTCAGGCCGGTTCCGAGAACGCCGAGAAGCGGCTGCGCCTAGACGACCGTCTTCGGCAGCGACTGCAGCGTGACCATCACGTTGTCGAGATGCTGCCGCATGGCCTCCTCCGCTGCGGAGCTGTCCCGTGCGGCGATGGCTGCCACGATCCGCAGGTGCTGCTGCAACGACACCTCGATACGGCCAGGCTGCAAGGCGAGGACGAACTGGTGGCGGACCAGCTGCGCGCGGAGCTGCTCGAGCAGCCGGCTGCAGGTCGGGTTGTCGGCACACGTACGGATCAGGGCATGCAGGCGGGCGTTGAGCTCGTGGTACCTGAGGGTCTCCTGGCTTTGGACGGCCTGCTGCATGGCCTCGGCGATCTCCTGCAACGCCTCGATCTGCTCGGGCGTCGCCAGCGTGGCCGCCCGCTGCGCGCACAGCCCCTCGAGCGCGGCGCGGACCTGGGTGACCTCGATCGCCTCGTCGATCGACAACGCCCGGACGCTCGCGCCCCGGTTGCGCTGCAGCTCCACCAGGCCTTCGAACGCCAGCTGCTGCAGCGCTACCCGCGCCGAGAACCGGCTGGCGGAGAACCGCCGGCACAGATCAGCCTCCACCAGCCGCTCCCGCGGGGAGTACTCGCCGTCGAGAATGGCTTGTCGCATGTGCGCCACCACCTCGGCTGTCGGGTCGGGCTTCTTGCCGGTGGCGGGCTCCCACCGGTCCACGCCCCCTCCGTGGCCGTCGGCATCTGCAGGAGTTGCCGCCGCCGAGTCCGTCGTGTTGGTCACGTGCCCCCGTCCTTGCCGCTGGCGATGTCGAAGAGCATTGCAGCCGCCGCATCCGTGACGTGCGGTGCGACCCCCAGATCGCGCAGCATCTCACTGGCCGCACGCATCTCCTCGCACCTGCGCCGGGCATGGTGATAGGTGCCGGTCACCAGCCGGTCGAGCGTGGCTGCGCTGGTCCGGTCCAGCTCCTCCTGCAGGTGGGCCCGTAGCCACTCCTCCTGACCGGCGTGTCGGGCGGCGGCCAGCGCCTCGACTGCAGCGGCTGCCATTCCCTTGTAGAAGACGCTGCGGAGCAGCTTGCGAGTGGCGGCCAGGCCGGGGTGCTCGCCGACGACCTCGATGGTGGCGCCCAGCGGGCGCAGCATGGACGCGAACCGCTCGGCACCAGATCCTGACGCCAGCATCGGAGTGCGAAGCCCGCTCCCGGGAACGGGCGCCATCAACGCCACATCCACGAATTGCCGGTCCGCGCCGGCGGCGACCGCGGCCAGGTCCACCTTGAGCTGGGCTGATCCGGTGTTGGCATCCGCCCAGATCGCGTTCGCTGCCAGCGTCGCCAAGCCAGCGTGCAGCGCGCCAGGGGCATCGTGAGCGCTGTTGACGCTGACGACGAGGTCGGCGCCGTCCACCGCGTCGGCGTCGCCACTGCACGCGACGGAGCCCGGTGGCGCGGGCACAAGCGGGTCGTAGGCACGGACCGTCGCCTGGCCGTCGAGCAGGTCGGCAGTGAGCGCGCTCCCTGCCTCTCCGAGGCCCAGGACCGCGACGACGAGCTGCTCACTCGCCCCTGTCCCCCTGCTGCCATCAGCGCCCACCGGAACCCCCTTTCGGCCACCTCGCCATGGCGCGGCCGCCCGATCGGCCAGACCGGACATCGTCGGTACAACTGGTCGACAGGATTGCTGACACGATTGGTTGACATGATTGTAGACAAAGGCGTACGGTGCATGCAAGCAGCTCCGGGGGGGGATGCCGGTGATCAGCGCACCTTCCCTCCAGGGCCACAGCGGTCGGCTGCACACACTGCGGCCGGCCGCACACGCAACGGTCAGCAGCGCACGCAACGGCCAGCAGCACTGATGCAGGCCGGCGGCACACACAGGGGGAGTGCACCCGGATGAGCGACGAGAGCCACCCGCGACCCAGTGACCGGGCCCGGAGCCTGGTGGCCGGAGCGGTCGACCTCCACGTCCACGTCGCACCAGACGTGATGCGTCGGCGAATAACCGACTTCGACCTGGCCAAGCGCCACCGCGACGAGGGCCTCGGCGGCTTCGTGCTGAAGTCGCACTACGTCCCCACCGCGGAGCGGGCGGCGACGGTCCGCAGCGCAGTGCCAGGCGTGGAGGTGTACGGGGCGATCACGCTGAACGGGTCGGTCGGGGGGATGAACCCGGTGGCGGTGGAGATCGCCGCTCGCGAAGGCGCACGGATCGTGTGGATGCCAACCGTCGACAGCCAGAACCAGCGGTTGTCGACTGCTTCGGACCCTGAAGGAGCCACCCCGCCGATGTGGGCCCAATTGCAGGAGGAGCTGCTCGAGCGGGGAATCGCTTCGCCGCCGATCGCCGTGCTCGGAGAGGGTGGCGACGTGCTGCCCGAGGTGCGCGACGTCCTGAACGTGATCGCCCGTCACGACCTGGTGCTGGCCACCGGGCACCTCGGCCGCGACGAGATCGTTGCGGTGGTCCGTGCCGCCAACGACGTCGGCGTGCAGCGGATCGTCGTCACCCACCCCGAGTTCACCAGCCAGCGCCTGTCGGGCCACGACCAGCGGGAGCTGGCCGAGCGTGGCGCCTACCTCGAACGGTGCTTCACGACGCCGTACACCGGCAAGGTCGAGTGGGCGGAGATGATCGCCAACATCAAGACGGCCGGGGTCGCGCACTCGTTCCTGTCGAGCGACCTGGGCCAGCCGTTCAACCCGCCCGTCGAAGACGGTCTGGCCCTGATGGCCGACCACCTCCTGCAGGCCGGGTTCACCGACGAACAGGTCCATGTCATGACCGTGCAGAACCCGGCCACGCTCATCGCCCCGGCGCCAGCCCGATGAGCTCCGACCCGATCTTCGCCAGCCCGGTGGGTGCCAGCCCGATGGGAGCCGGCCGATGAGCCCCGGCTCGATGGGCGGCCGTCTGGCGGGCGGTCGCCGCATGCTGGTCGTCAGCGCGCACAGTGCGGACTTTGTGTGGCGCGCGGCGGGAACGATCGCGAACAATACGGCTGCCGGGGGTTGCACGACGGTCGTGGCACTGTCGTTCGGGGAGCGGGGCGAGTCTGGCGAGCTGTGGAAGGAGCCGGGGCAGACCGAAGCGGCCGTCAAGGCGATCCGGCGTTCGGAGGCGGAGAAGGCAGCGGCCGTCATCGGCGCCGAGCTCGTGTGCCTCGATCTCGGCGACTACCCGTTGACGGTCGGCGATGCTGCCATCGCACGGCTCGCCGACGTGGTGCGCAGCGTCTCTCCCAATGTCGTCATCACCCACCCGGCCCTCGACCCGTTCAACCCCGATCACCCCGTGGCGCACCAGGCGACGCTGCGAGCCAGGCTGCTGAGCTCGGGGGCAGGGGTCGCGAGCGCGTTCGAGACCGTCGCGCCGTCGCAGCTGTTCGTGTTCGAGCCGCACCAGCCGGAGCTGTGTGGGTTCGTCCCGACCGACTTCGTCGACATCACCGGCAGCTTTGCTGCCAAACAGCAGGCCATGGAGGCGATGGCGGCGCAGAAGTACCTGCAGCAGTACTACGCCGAGCGCGCCGGTCACCGTGGCAACCATGCCCGCAAGGTCACCGGCGACCCGGCCGTCCGCTACGCAGAGGCGTTCCAGCGGCTTACGCCGCAGGTGGTCGGCGTGCTGTGAGCGGATCTGAGCTCGCCACGGCGCTGGCCTCGCTCGGCGTCGCCACCTGCTACGAGGCTGCTGGCCGTGTCGGCCTGATCGACGTGCCTCTCACAGCGCTGTCTGCGGGCGTGTCGGTGGCAGGACCGGCGAGGATCGCGGCGTGCGGGCAGGGCGACAACCGGGCTGTGCACGAGGCGATGGCCCACGTGCGCCCCGGCGACGTGCTGGTGCTGCGGATGCCGCAGCCCGAGCCGGTGGCGCTGCTCGGCGAGCTGTTGGCCACCCAGGCCATGACCCAGGGGGCGGCAGCGGTCCTCGTCGACGCGGCGGTCCGCGACACCACACAGCTCCGCCTGCTGGGCCTTCCGGTGTGGGCGCGGTTCGTGTCGGTCCGGGGGGCGACGAAGCAGGTGCGCGGCGCTGTGGACGTTCCGGTCTCCGTGGGCGGCTGCGCCGTCGGACCGAGGGACTGGATCGTGCTCGACGACGACGGCGCCTGGACGGTGCCGGCCAGCGGAGCCGAGGCGCTCGTCGCCGCGGCGCGGGCGCGGGTCGAGCGCGAGGAGAAGCTCTTGGAGCAGTACCGTGCCGGGCTCCTCAGCTACGACCTGTACGGGATGCGGGCAGAGGACGAGCAGGGCCACAATGCCGACCGTTCTTGAAGCCCGAGACGTCAGCAAGCTCTTCACCAAGGGGAGCAACCGGGTCGTAGCGCTGCGCGACTGCAGCCTGCAGGTCGACGAGGGCACGTTCGTGACGGTGCTCGGACGAAGCGGCTGCGGCAAGTCGACCTTGCTGAACCTCTTCGCCGGCCTGACCCGGCCGACCAGCGGGGAGATCCGCTCCCGCGGCACGGCACTCGCCGGCCCGGCGGACGGCGTCGGGTACATGACGCAGTCCGACACGCTGATGCCGTGGCGCAAGCTCCACCGCAACGTCGAGATGCCGCTCGAGCTGCGGGGCGTGGACCGCGCCGAGCGTACCCGACGGGCCGCTGAGCTCATCGAGCTGGTAGGGCTGGCCGGCTACGAATCGCACTATCCCCGCGAGCTGTCAGGAGGTATGCGACGGCGGGCATCGCTGGCCCGGATGCTCATCGGCGACCCCGACCTGCTCCTGTTGGACGAGCCGTTCAGCGCGCTCGACGCACAGCTGCGCACCGAGATGCAGGCCGAGCTGCTGCGGCTGTGGCAGGGCACTGGTCGCAGCGTCGTGTTCGTCACCCACGACATCGAAGAGGCACTGGTGCTCGGCGACCGTGTCGTCGTCCTCGGCCAGCACGGCGCGGTCCGGCTCGACGTGCCAGTCGCGTTGGGCCGGCCCCGCGACCTCGACGAGATCCGCGTCGACCCTGCCTTCGTGGAGATGCACCGCCGCCTGGCCCGCTCGCTGAGAGGAGAGACCGGTGACGTCGTCCCTGCGAGTTGACCACGCCCCGCCGATCGATGCTCCAGTCCGCATCGAGGGCACCGTCGGCTGGAAGGAGCGCCACGGTCGCAGCGTGCTGGTGCTGGTCTTGCGCGTGCTGACGCTCGTCGTCGCGATCGTTGCATGGCAGCTTACCGCCGGGCACCTGATCGGCATCCTGTTCGTCAGCAAGCCGACACTCGTGTGGAACCAGCTCAAGGCCTGGGCCGAGTCCGGCGCTTTGTGGAGCAACAGCTGGGTCACCATCAAGGAGATCCTGATTGGCTACGCATTCGGCGCGGGCGCAGGCGTGGCGCTCGGTTTTGCGCTGTCGTTAACCCGAGTACTGGCATCGGTACTCGACCCGTTCGTGATGGGGTTGTACGCCATCCCGAAGGTCGCCCTTGCGCCACTCTTCATCGTCTGGTTCGGGATCGGGTTGGAGATGAAGGTGATCCTGGCGGCGGTGACCGTCTTCTTCCTCGTCTTCTTGAACACCACCGCGGGCATCAAGCAGGTGGACGACAACCTGATCGATGCCGCCCGCCTGATGGGCGCGAGCACGCCACAGCTGATCCTGAAGGTGGTGCTCCCCGGCAGCATGGCCGGTGTGCTGACCGGGTTGCGCATCGCCATCCCCTACGCGCTCATCGGAGCGGTGATCGGCGAGCTGGTGGCGTCGAACCAAGGGCTCGGCTACCTGATCAACGACTCGGCGTCAACGCTCAACACCGCCGGCGTGTACGCGGCACTGGTGGCCCTCACCGTGATCGCCGCCGTACTGAACGCGGTGGTCAACATCCTCGGGCGCTGGACCGATCGATGGCGCCCGAACGACCAGGCCCGGTGAGCCGCGAGCCGGCCCCCACCGCGCCGGCGAACCCCAGCCCCCAGCGGGAAGTCCC
>JAJZLP010000163.1:0-3875 GCA_021803325.1 Actinomycetes bacterium | reverse complement strand
CAGCCGCCACCGCAAGGTCCCAGCCGCCACCAGAACGCTCCAACCGGCCCGGAACCTGCCTGCTGCCACCGTCTCCGCTCGCCGTCTACCGATAGGAGTGATGTTCAGATGATCAAAAGGTTCAGCGTCCGTGCCGGCTCACTGGTGGGGGTCCTCGCCCTCAGCGCCGTCTGTCTCGCCGCATGCAGCAGCTCGTCGTCGAGCAGCTCGTCCGGAACCGCCGCCGCCAACGCGAGCAGGGTCGCGGACATCCCTCAGACCCTCACCGTGGGGCAGATCAGCACGTCGGTGGCATTCTTCCCGATCTACGTGGCCAGGGAGAAGGGGTTCTTCGCCGACCACCACCTCACCGTGCCGCAGCCGCCGCTGCTCGGGACCGGGGCCAAAGTCGCCGCCGCGCTGGTCGGCGGCAGCATCGACGTCGGCGCAGGGGTGATGACCGATGCCTTCAACCTCTACAACGCCGGGCAGAAACCTCGGCTCATCGCCGACTTGGTCAACTCCTACTACGTCGACATCGTGGTGGGCAACGGGTTCTCCGGCCCGCCGTCGAACGCGTCGCTCCTGGCGCGGATCAAGGCGCTCGCCGGAAAGAAGATCGGGATCACCGGCCCCGGGTCGGGGACCCAGGCGCTGGTCGACTACCTGTTCCATCTGGCCGGGCTCAATGCCAGCACCGCAGCCACGCTCGTCAACCTGGGTGCCAACAACACCGCCGCCATCGACGCCCTCAAGACCCACGAGGTCGACGCGCTGGCGTTCTTCCAGCCGGTGGGACAGCTCGCGGAAGCGCTGGGTGTCGGAAGCATCTACATCTCCCCCGCCCGCGGCGACGTGCCGCAGTTGAACGGCGCCACGAACGGGACCGTCTACACGACACCCTCTCGGATCGCGGCCAAGAAGCAGGCGATCCTCGACTTCATCGCCGGCTTGAACCAGGCGGAGCAGTACATCCACTCGGCGAGCGCCGCCTCGATCGTGAACCTGCTGCAAGCCTACGACAGCGGCATGTCCGCGGCGGTGGCGACGTCCCTCGTAAGCGTGCTGCGGAGCGAGATCCCGAGCAGCCCGGCATTCAACCGGGCCGGCTACAAGGCCGAGGTGGTCGCCAACGTCCAGGGCGGGCTGGCTCCCAGCGCCCCGCCCTACAGCACGCTCGTGGACACATCGCTGATCACGAGCGCGATCGGATGACCGCTCGTCCACGTTGACCGTCCGATCAGGACCAGGTCCCGCCAGAGGGCCAAGACCGGATCGACGCCACAGCTCGGGTCCGTGCGTATGTCTCGACGGGTCATGGCTCGTGCCCCTACCACCGTCAACTCAGGAGGACAACATGAAAGCAAGACGTACTCGGAACCCCGTGCTCCGGCGCAGTGGTCTCCGGCTCTTGGCCGTGCTCGGGGCTTCGTTGTCGGTGCTCGCCGTCGCGCTCGCCGCGAGCGACGGCGCTGCGCCGGCTGCTTCGCCGTCCGCTGCACGGCTCGCCAGCGCGCCCGTTCCCGCAGGCCTCAGCCCCTCCCCGTCTGTCTCGACAGCGGCAGTGATCGATCCGGCGATACCGTGCTCCTCCCTCAAAGGCATTGACTTCACAACCGTGCAGGGGGCCCCTACCCAGATCTCGTCAGCGACCCTCGTGACGTCCAACGGGGCGGCCTACTGTGACGTGACCGGATATATCGCGCCGCAGACGCAGTTCGACCTGTTGTTGCCTACGACGACGTGGCATGGCGATTACGTGCAAGAGGGATGCGGAGGCTTGTGCGGCAACGTGTCTCTCGGCACGCCGTCGGTATCGCAGAACTGCCCGCAAGTCGTCAACAACGAGGTTGCCATCGCTGCCGACAATGCGGGACATCAAGGATCCGGTGGCGCGTGGGGAGCGAACGACCCGACGCTCCGTGCTGTACTGGGATATTCGTCCGAGCACAGCCTCGCCCTCGCTTCGAAAGCGATCATCAAGGCGTTCTACGGACGCGGTCCGACTTACTCCTATTTCGACGGTTGCTCCACCGGCGGTCGGCAAGCCCTGATGTTGGCCCAACGGTACCCCTCCGACTTCAACGGGATCCTCGCTGGTTCGCCTACGATCTTCGAGTCTCAGTTGACCGCTGAGCTGCACATCTGGGAAGTCCTTATAAACACGGACGCCCAGGGGAACGAGATCTTGACGTCGAACAAGCTCCCTGCGTTGCACGCAGCTGTCCAGAAAACATGCGCCAACTCGCAGGGCCTGATCCTCGACCCGAGAGCATGCACCTTCAACCCGGCAAGCATCCAATGCGCTCCGGGGACGGATTCGAGCACGTGCCTGACTCCTGCCCAAGTCAACACCGTCCGCGAGGCCTATCTGGGTCCGACGGATCCGCAGGGTGGCTCGCTGTACCCGGGCGGGGAGCCGTACGGCAGCGAGCTGGCATGGGCCGGCGCCTGGGTCACTGCTGGCCCCGATTGGCCGTCGGGGGCGGCGGCTGCGAGCCTTGCGGTCGCCTACATGAAGTTCGCGTTCTTCCCGACGAACCCGCCGACGTCATTCACGCTCAGCGATTGGAAGTTCACGAGGGCGTACTTCGAGAAGCTGACACCGGTATCGGGGATCTACAACGCCACGGACCCGAACTTGACGCAATTCAGGAATGACGGAGGCAAGATCATCATCTACCAGGGTTGGGAAGACCAATTGGTCCCTCCGTTCGGCACGGTGGCGTACTACAATGCCGTGGCGAAGTACATGGGTGGCTATGAGGCGACGCAGCAATTCTCGCGCCTGTACATGATTCCGGCGCAGTACCACTGCCTTGGTGGAGGAGACCCCCAGGTCTCCGCGAACTTCCTGAGCCCGCTCATCGACTGGGTACAGCATGGTGTTGCGCCTGGTTCCGTCACCATGCCGGTCATCGCGAACGCGCATCCGTACTCGCCGACGACGATCACGGTGTCGGCATTCAATCCGACGATCCCGGTCCATGCTCAGGGAAGTCTCAACGACAACTACACGAAATACATCGGTGGCTTCAAGTCGGGATACGAGTTGTGGTGCAGTTCGAAGTCGAACGGAGCGGATGGGATGTCGTACTCCTGCAGCCACCGCCGTCCTTCGGCACCTGCGAAGGCTTGACGATCCGAACGGACAGCGCGGAGATGCAGGAAGCTCCGCCAGCGCACAGGTAGCGGATGTCTCGGTGGCGGAGAAGCCGCCACCGGCAACGAGGTGGTCCCGTGGTGACGGGCACGGGGGCTCTGGACGCCTCTCTGGGGTGCAAGGAGCCCTCGTGCCCGTTACGCGCGCCGGTTGGCCGACCGATGAGCTCGTTCGAGCGCCAGCTGGCATGGAGGGCGCTCGAAGACGTCGCCATGCATGGCGACGATCTCGGCGTTGCCGGCACCGAACGACGCGTCGCCGACCCTGCAGCAGTTCCCGGTGGTTCTCCCAGCGCCCTGGACTGCCGTCACCCCCGACGCGGTCCGGACCCGCGGGACGACCACCTCCGGACCCTACGGCACCCCCTTCGTGCGCGAAACCACCCCCACCCCACCACCAACACTCAGGTCAACAAGGCGCCGGCTCCACATCCCCGAACCGTGAGCCGACTCAGGACAAGCCGTCCCCGCCCGTCGCCATCAGCCCAGATCAGGGCACTGCCAACACGAGATCTCGAACCCTGCCAGCCACGTCCGGTGTTCGGCGACGCCGAGGTGGCCGCCTGCCCGTGCGGCGATCCGGCAAAGGCGGCGCTGCCGCAGAGGCCTACGGTGTGCAGCGTACGGCCGAGGACGCCGACGTGGTGGTACGCCGTCAGCGGTCGAAGACGAACTGTTCGATGAGGTGGGCGAGCTCCGTCGGGGCGTCGCCCTGCACGCTGTGCCCGGCGCCG
>JAJZLP010000286.1:7300-10282 GCA_021803325.1 Actinomycetes bacterium | reverse complement strand
GAGTCAGAGATGTCGCGGCTGAGAACGAGCCACCTCGCACGACCACGGCCAACACTTGCCGTTGCTTTGCCGGTCACCCACGCCTCGTCGCGTAGAGCCAGTATGACGGTGCCTACAGGGGCGTCCCCAGCACGGAGCAGCTGGACGTCGCGGCGCTCCCCTTCGTGAAGATGCGCCTCGGGCGAATCAACTCCGCCGGCCAGCAGAAGGGCGTAGACACCCTGAAGATCCGCGACCTGATGGTCTTGTCGCAGGAGCGGTCCATCCAGTGCGCAGTGGTCCTATCTGGTGACGAGGACCTCCGAGAGGGTATCGAGTACGCCCAGGACCGTGGCGTGAGGGTTGCGGTCCTGGGCATCGACGCTGGCGGTGACCTCAGCCAATCACCCGAGCTCGCTCGGGAGGCGAACGAGGCACTCGGCCTCCCAGCCGGCATCCTCCGGAAGACCTTGACGCGGGCAGCTCCCGTCTCCGCGGGCCCTCCAGCCGTTCCGGCTCGGCTCAGTCTGCCGCTCAGCGTTGGATCGTCCCTCGACACGGAGCGGCCTCTGGGCAGCAATCCGTTCGCAGCACATGCAGCCACCTTCACGCGCGCCTGGCTGGCCAGCGCCCCTGCCAGCGCCCTCGCGACCCTCGTGGCGGGTCGACCCGCTATCCCGAGGGACATCGATGCCGAAATGCTGCGGTTCGCCGTGGGGCAATCCGGCGCTCGCACGATCGGTGAGGACGATCGCCGAGCCATGCGGGCTGCGTTCTGGCTCGTCCTTACGACTGAGACGCCGTCCCAGACCGGTCAAGCTGAAATTGCACGGTGGTCGGGGGCAACCGGGACGAAGTCCGTCAACGATGTTCGGGGATAGGCGGGCGACCCGTGTCATCGCGAGGCGTCGTCCAGCCGTCCATGCCGGGAAGCGACGTCCGGAGCACAACGTACTCGGGCTCGTGCGCCCGGGTCGAACAGGAAGCCGTCGGGAAACACTCGCGCGCTTCGACCGGTCGGGTTCGAAAGCGCCGGCAGCGAGCAGACCCCCTGTCGGGGAAGCGTCGTCGGGGAAGCGTCGTCGGGGAAGCGTCGTCGGGGAAGACGTCAAGGCGATCTCGGTCGCCATCTACGTCGGCGGCAAGAGATATCGCCAAGAGGACGGCGTGGCCAGCTCAGTGACCGAGATCTGTGTGCATCGCGCTCACGACCGAAGGGGCGACCGCGAGTGTGCCGCCGAGGACGGTGAGTGTCGTGATCGTCTTTGCGACTGTCTTATCGATCCCTGTATGTCCTGTGACTTTCAAGAATGCGGTGAGGTAGGCACCGACCACGCTTGGGGACTCGGTCAAGAGGAGCGGGCGCGCCGCGGACGACGCGCCTGTGGCGGCGTTGTGCGGACTGTCGAGCACCGCGCCGGCCAGGCCGTCGGTGAACCCGTTGGCCCGGGCGACCATGATCCGGTGCCCTGGTGTCCATCCGAGTCCAGTTGTGGCAGCTGCAACCTCGAAGCGGGCGAGTTCACCGGCGGTATCGGTGGCGTCTTTTCCGGCCACCCGCACGACCGAGACCCCGGTCTTGGCGACGAGGGCCGCTTCGACGGTGTTCGTGACCGCCAAGGGCCCGCCCAAGAGGATCACCTGTTTCACGCCGAGCTTCTCGATGGCGGAGACCGCTGTCGCCGAAAGAGTGGTCGCCGGCGTGAGGAGGAGCGGGAGCTTTGTGTGGTAGGCGATCACGCTCGCCGCCTGGGCGTCTTGGAACTCCTGGCCCGACGCAAGGATCGCCGTGGGCACCGAGCCTGTGGGCGCGCCCGACCCCTCGGCCCCGGTGTCGTTGAACCTGCCCGTCCCGCCTGTGGCGTTGGTCGTCGCGTAGGCGCCTTCGAACGAGGCGCTCTGCGCCTTGCCCACGAACTCGGCGACGGTCATAGCCGTCGCGTACTGGGTGGCGCCGGCGAGCCGATGGACCGCGATCTTGCCCGACGGGCTCGTCCCGCCGCAGCTGTAGGCGGGAAGGTTCCCGATCGCCTTCATCACTGTTGTGGTGAGCGCGAGCGGCCCGCCCACGACGTAGACCGTCGAGATCCCCTCGTCTTTGATGGCCGTGGCGGTGGCCGACGAAAGGCTCTCGGTCGGGGTGAGAAGGGTCCCGGTTGTGAGGTCAGCCGCAAGGACCTGGCTGCTCAATGCGTCCTGGTAGGTCTTTGTGGTTGCGACGACCGCCGCACGAGACGCCGGGCAGGAGGCGCTTGCATAGGGGAAGGCACGGGTGAACTCTGTAGCCGCGGTCGCATCCGCTGTCTCCCCTGCGACCCGGACGACCGTCGACGTGCCGACGGCGAACGCCGTGCCGACGAGCTGGCTGATCGTGGGCGACGAGGACGAGGTGAGGGAGAACGACACGCACGGCGGTGTGCCGGCGCTCAACGTCGGGCCAGAGGTGGGCTTGAGTGTCTCCCAGGCCCCGGTCGCTGTGTCGTACCACGTGATCGCAGTGCCGACCTT
The DNA here is from genome assembly GCA_021803325.1 of Actinomycetes bacterium. Lineage (GTDB taxonomy): Bacteria > Actinomycetota > Acidimicrobiia > Acidimicrobiales > UBA8190 > JAJZYI01. The sequence goes on along the minus strand of JAJZLP010000286.1, from coordinate 7,795 downwards.
CGGACCGCAGACCTTTACTGTGAGCGTGGAGAAACTGCTTCCCGAAGAGACCTGCACGTCGATGAGCGACCCGACTGTGAGGGTGGAAGGAGGTGGCGTGGGGGTGGAGGACAGCTGCGCCAACGTCACTGCACCCTCGCCGGTCGCGGTCACCGTCGCGGTGACACCCGTTGTCGGGCTCGTGCTCACCACTGTGCCGGTCGCCCCGGTGGACGAAGACGATGAGCCCGTCGAGACGTCCTTCGATGTCGGAGGCGCCGGCGGCGGCGAGGTAGGTGTTGTAGCCCGTGGCCGCGGTGAGGTGCACGACGAGGTCGAGCACCATGTCGAGTAGTCGACCCCGGACGACACGCCTGCACCTGAGCCCGGGCCGACGGGTCCAGGTCCAGAAGCTGCACCCCACCAGTTGCCGGTGGCGTCAAGCGTCCCTGTGTACCCGCCAGAGGCGACGTCCACAGCGCCGACCGTGCCGTAGTCGTCGGTGGTGTCGAAGTA
>JAJZLP010000286.1:0-7200 GCA_021803325.1 Actinomycetes bacterium | reverse complement strand
GTACTTGGCCGTGGCGCACGATGTGTCTCGCGCGGTGGATGCCCCGGCAGGCGAGACGTAGAGGTCCGCCACGGTCGGGAACAGGTCAAACGTCTGCGGACCGCTGCCGGCGAGTGCCGGGAGTGTCGTGGACGCGGTCACCCGCGTATGGGTCGCGTCCTGCCAGCCGATGAACTCGGAACTGCTCGGGGTGGGCAGCGTCTGCCCGGAGGCCGCGACGGTGGGCGCGTAGACGTGCAGGGCCGTCGGCGGGGCCGGTGTGCCGGGGAGCCCGGCGGTTGTGAACACCAGTCCGTAGTTGTTGGGGGCGACGAGGAGCTTTGTGCCGGCGGGCCCTGAGCCCAGTGTCGCCAGGGTGCCCGTCGAAGAGACGGTGATCACTCCGGTGTTGGCGATCGTCCCGGTGCCCGAGATGGTGCCTGTGTCGGAGATGGTCCCCGAGTTCGTGGCGGTGCTGCCGTTGGGCACGAGCATGTCGGAAGCGCCGGGGACCTTGAGGGTCCCGGCGTTGTCCAACGAGCCGAAGCTCCCCGCCGTGCCCCCGCCACCGCCACCGAAGTCCGCCCCGCCGGTGCCGACGAAGCCGGGGTGGCTGTGATCGTGTGTCCCCTGGTCGCGGTCGCCGCCTCCCGTGGCGGTCACGGTGCCGCTCGTCACCTTGACCGACGCCCCATCTCCGCCGTGCGTACCCGACGTCGGTGTTGTCAAGAAACCACCGCCACCGCCACCGATGCCGGCGCCGCCAGAGTCGAATGTGGTGCTGTTGCTGTTGCCGCCGGTGGCGGTCAGGGAGCCGCCTGTCACGTCCACTGTGCCCCCTGCGCCACCAATCCCACTCTCTCCGGCGCCGCCACCGCCGACACCCGCGCCGCCCCCGCCGATGTCACCTGTGGTGAGCACGCTTCCGCCTGGGGAGCCGTTGCCACCGGTGGCGGTCACCGTGGCGCCGGAGTCGACATGCAACACACCGCCACCGGGGGTGGTGCCTGATTCGTCGCCGCCGCCGCCGCCGATGCCGGCACCACCGCCGCCGCCTGCGCTTCGACCACTTGACCCACCGGTGGCGGTGAGGGAGGCACCCGAGACCGTCACGGTGCCGCCGGTAGGGAGAGAACGAGGATGGAATGGGCCAACGCCCTTGCCGCCGGTTCCGACACCCGCTCCACCGCCGCCGCCGCCGATACCGCTGTTTCCCCCGATGGCGGTGACGGTGCTGCCCCCCGTCAGGTCCACCGTTTGACCTGTGCCGGGTCGGCCGCATGTCCCTGTGCCGCCGCTACACGCGGCACCACCGCCCCCGCCCCCGCCCCCGCCGATGCCGGCACCCGCGCCGCCACCATAACCTCCGGCGCCACCTGCACCGCCGGTGGCGATAACGGTCCCGCCGGTCACGTGCACTGTTGCGCATCCGTCGCCACCCAGCCCTGTGTTGCCACCCCCTCCGCCGCCGATGCCGGCACCCCCCCCGCCGCTGTCATAAGCGGCGTAGCCGGCACCGCCGGTGGCGATAACGGTCCCGCCGGTCACGGTCAACGTTCTGCATCCAGATCCTGAGTAAGGCGATGTAGGAGGTCCGGCGAGCCCGCCTGTTCCGCCGATGCCCGCGCCGCCCCCGGCTCCCGAGCCTGTCGGGCCTGAGCCGCCTGTGGCACCGTCGGCGACCAGCGTGCCGGCGCCCCCGGCGGTTGTTTCGATGGTGAGCTGCCCGCGGTCCTGGATGGCGGGTGGCGTTTCGACGGACTGCGCCGCGACCGCATTCGGGTTCAGCTGGGTGATCGTCAGCTTGTGACCGTTGAGATCCAGGGTCACGTTTGCGTATGTCCGCACCTGCAGTCCGATTGTGCCAGGGGGCGACGTGATTGTCGCTGTCAGCTGGACCGTGGCTGTCACCTGTGTGCCCAGCACCGTTCCCCCCGCGTGGGCGCTCAGGAAACCGGCCTTGAGGTTCGTGTATGTCGACACATGCACCACTGTGCCGGTTGCCCCGGCGGCAGGGCTCAGCGCGACGGTGGCCACCGGCATCGCCAGCGTGGTGGCGGCCAGTCCTGCCAGCCAACGACCCCTGATGCCCCGCTGTCGCTGCCTGCTCGTCCGCGCCGTGCCGCTCGCTCGCATCCCTGACTCCTACACCTGTTCATTCGGCGGGCGCAGCGACGCAAGGTTGCCCCCGCCAACAGTTTCTGACCGACCCGACCGTTGACTCGGCCAGAAGCGTACGGATCGGCGCTCATCGTCCACTTATCGCGGCAATTGCATCCTGAGTTGCGCTACTGGTCAGCCCCGCCAGGTCCGCGATGAGCCACCGATGAGCGCGATCAGCAGAGTAGGGGGGTGGTCGACTCCCGGCGAAGCTTCGTCGTGCACGTGTACACGGAGCAGCGGTGCACCGTGGAAGACGTGCGCACGGGCGTGGTCATCGCGGTCGGCGACATGGCGGGCCTCAGCAAGCACATCGCCACGCTGCTAGGGAGCGGCGGCGAGGAGGGGCCCGACCGCGACCCGTCGAACCCGCTAGGTGAGATCTCCGGCCAGGATGCGGGCGTGCAGGCGGGCCGTCTCGGCCGTGGGCTCCACTCCCAGCCCTTCGACGAGGGCCCGGCGGCACTCGAGGTACTGGCGAAGCGCCGCCCCTCGGCGCCCGGCGCGGGCATAGGCGAGCATAAGTAGCCGCTGGGCCGCCTCATCGTAGGGGTCGAGATCGACCATTCGCCGGGCGGCGACCACGGCACCGCCATGGTCGCCGGCGCGCTGGTGGGCCCCCACCAGCGCGGAAAGGACCCTGGTGTAGAGGTCGACGAGCCGCTCCCTCCAGCTGGCGACCCAGTCCTCGTAGCGCTCCTCGGGCAAGGGCTCGCCGGTCCAGAGGTTCACGGCGTGCTCCAACGCCGCGCGGTCCGTTGGCACAGCGCCGAGCGCCCGCGCCGCGGCACGCTCGAACTCGAAGGCGTCGACCACGTCGGCCTCCCCCAGTTCCAGCCGGTAGGTCCCGTCGACGCAGGAAAGAAGGCTCTTCTGCGCACCGGGATGGTCGAGGGCGGCTCGGACACGCGAGGCCGCGACCTGCAAGCTGCGGCGGGCGCTGGTTGGCGGGAGGTCGGGCCAGAACACCTCGAAGAGCACCTCTTCGGGGACGCGCTTGCCGGAGTGGACGAGCAGGTACCGCACGAGCCGCGGGGCCGCCGGACGCCCCCACGCCTTGTCGTCGACCACCCAGGCGCCGCGGCGCACAGAGAAGCCGCCGAGCACGGTGAACGCCCGCGGCGGTATCAATAGGATCATGGCTTCGCTGGTCGCCCGTGCCGCCGCCGCCACCGAGCGGTCGATGTCGTCTGCCAAGTGGGCGACCCTTGCGGCGGCGTCGGGGTGTCCCGACGCCAGCGCCGGCGCGATGGCCAGGCGGCGGACCGCCGGATCCGGATGGTCGAGGAAGGGCACCAGGGCCAGCCCGTCGGGGAAGGCGTGGGTCACGAGGCGCATGGTGTGGGCAACGTCGACGACCGACCGATCCAGCGCCGACCACACCAGCCGGTGGAGCCTGGGCCACTCGCGCACGAGAACGTAATGCAGACCCGGTACAGGGTTCGAAAGAACCTCGACGAGATGCTGGTCGCTGGCCTCGGTCTCGCCCCGAACGGCGGCGAGCCATGCGGCGAGGGCGCCGAGCCGAGCGCGGGTGAAGGCACCGGCTGCTCCGGGATAGACGGTGTCGACTGCCGCCGTCGCCTCGGCCAGCGTCGACGACGCCATGTCCTCAGCCCCCACCTGCACGAGCGCCGGGACCAGATCAGCCGCCGCCCACGCGCGGTAGATGGCGGGGGCCGTACGCACGGTCTCGGTGGCCCGGCGGGCTGCCGCCAGCGCGTCACTGCGGCGACCGCGGTGGGCGGCGACCACGGCACGGGCGACGTCGTGGATGTATGCCGTCCATCCCGGCGGCGGCGGGCTGGCGGTGGCCAGAAGGGACTCGGCTTCACCGACGGACCCGAGCTGAGCGTGCAGGAGGGCCTGCCATGCCTGGCTCGGCCCGACCAGCCGGGTGACGAGGCCGTGGCGGGTCTCACCCTCGACCCGTCGCCACCAGGCGACGGCCGCGCCGAGCTCGCCCTGCTCGGTGGTCAAGTAGGCGATCAGCGTCAACACGCTGGAGCGGTTGAGGAAGGGGTCGTAACGCTCGAGACGGGCGAGGGCGCGGGTGGCGTCGCCGAGGACCGCATCGAGCCGACCGGCGGGGATCTCGAGATGGGCTCTTCGCATGACCTCGATCGGTTCGACGTCCTCGGGGTAGTCGGTCGCCCCCGACCGGCGCGCCATTTCCTCGGACTCCTTGGCGCGTCCGAGAGAGGCCAGGCAGATTGAAGCGAGGGAGGTCACGCCGGCCGCCGCCTTGGGATCGATCGACTCGAGGGTTTCGACACAAGCGGCAAGCTGCACCGCATCCTCGAGGCGTCCAGACACGTACGCGATCTCCATCAGCTTGTAGATCGCCAGTGAACGCAACCTCGGATCGCCATCGAGGCTCGCGGCGCACGGCTCGAGCTCGGCGACAGCTGCATCGAGGTCGCCGGCCAGCCACGCAAGGGTGCCCGACAGAAGTCGAAGCTGGAGATGGGCTCGGCTGGTTGCCGGTAACCGGTGGAGCCAGTGGCGCACGAGGTCCGGGGACGTTCCGAGCATGCCTGTGCCGCTGCTCAAGATCATGGCGGCGGCTGTCTCCCAGTCCTGCGCCTCGAGGAGATGCTCGATGGCATCGACCGTCTCGCCAACCTCGGCCATGGCGACCGCCGCCCGGCGATGGAGCGCGGCCAGTTCCTCCCCCGAACGCTCCGCGGCCAGCCGCTCGACGAGGCATTCCAAGAACAGCGGGTGGTACGCGTGCTCGCCGGCTGCCCCCACCCGTCGGAGGAACAGGCCGGCGCCCATCACGGATTCGACGAAATCGTCGCCCAGGCCGAGCCTGGCGGCGATCGGCGGGTTCAGGTAGCGGCAAACGCTCGAATCGATGACGGCGGCGCGCATTGCGGTGCCGAGCCCGTCGAGCACCTCTTCAGTGAGGAAGGCGCGGATCGCGGGCAGCGACCGGAGCGGCACCAGCCCGTCGTCGTCCAACGGCGAACCGGTGGCCAGCCGTCGTCCCAGCATCAGCCCGACGCAGGCGACGGCCATGGGCCACCCCTCCGTGGTGGCCATCACGTCCTCCACGATGCCCTCACGAGGCGTGACGCCGGTGGCGAGCTCGAGGCACGCGCGACACTCCGCCGCGTCGAAGGCCAGATCGGCGGTGGTCAGCTCCTCGACGCGGCCCTCGTTTCGAAGCTTGGCGAGGTGCAGGCCCCGGAACGTGCGCGTACCGACGGCGACACGGAGCACACCGCCACCGGCGCGCAGCAATTCGTCGACGACGGCCAGGGTCGGTGCGTCGTCGGACACGTGCTCGGCCTGGTCCAGGATGATGGTCAGAGGATCGACGAGGAGACGCCGGACATCGATGAGCAGCTCGTGGACGGCCGTCACAGGGTCGAGGATGTCATTGGACCTAGCGAGGAGCTCCCGTATCCACTCAGCCGCCCCGGCCACCGCCTCGTCGATGGCGGTGGCGATGCGGGCAACGAGCTGGCCCGCCTCCCGTTCGCGCTGGGTGCATTCGACCCATGCCGTGCCGGGTCCGTGACCGAACGCCTGCTCGAACAGCGTGGTCTTGCCGTACCCGGCGTCGGCCGCCAGGACCACGGCGCCAGCCGTAGCCGCCTGGCGGATGCGACACACGAGGTCGCGCCGTTCAAGCTCGGCCGAGAGGTTTCCCGGCGATGCGGACATGGCCCATTGTTATCTCAACGCAAACGATCATGTACTCCGTCGTGGCCCCTCGGCGCGTCGTCCCCGTTTGGCTTCGCGGGACCACGACTGTCACCTATCGTCCCGATCGCCCGCCCCAATGTCCCGGCGCGCCTGCAGGCCGAAGTGCCGTCCGTAGGCGTCCACAACTTTCGCGAGCGGGGGTACTGGACCGGCGACCCACCCTGCTCACTTCCAAAGTGCCGCACAAGCTCTCCAGGCCCGGCGCCTGGCCGGGCGAGAGGAGCCACCACCATGGAACGAACCCCGAAGACGGGATCGTTCCCGGCTGGCAGCGGAGGAAGTCCCCCCACCGACACCAACAATCTGCGACTGCTTCGGCGCCTTGAGGCCCACCTCTTCGAGCAGCACGTTGAGCCGTGGTGACCTGTATCCGACTTAGCGATAGATATCCCGGCTGATTCGAACGACATCATCGGGTCTCCGGCTTGTTGTTCTGTCGGGTGCTGCGATGGTAGGCGAGGCACCGCAGCCGCGCCGCTTCGAGCCCTGCCTGTCGGGCCTTGAGGATGGCCGGACCGCGTCCTTCGTGCTCGTCGTCGGGCGTCACGTAGCCGATGCCGGCATGGAGACGAACGCCGTTCCATCTCGGGCGGATGAGATCGAGCTCTCGGCGCAGCACCTCCATGTCGGTGATCGACTCGAGGTGCGGGTACTCGGCCTTCAGGTGTCCGTTGAAGATTTCGATCCAGGCCTGTGGGAATGACGGTCGGGGTGCCAGGTCGGCCGAAGTGCTGGGCGATCGCGCACAGGGCCATGAGCTCGCGCGTCGATCCCGAGGTCATCTGGGCGCCGTTGTCCGAGACGGCAAGCAGGATCGGCCGGCCGGGGTCGTCGGCGGTGATGTCCACCCGCCCCTCGGCGCGGCGTTCGGCAATCACGCCGCCAACAACGAGGGTTTCCGACCGAAGTCCGAGAATTCTCCTACCGTGTGGCTCGTTCTACTCGCCGGACGGTGAGACGTCCTCTTGGTCCTTCTCGAGTTGGGCGAGGTACTCGGAGATGGTCAGCTGACGAAGGCCGGGAAGCGGTCCCTCGACGACCTGCTGCAACTCTTCGGCTGACGGGAGGACATCGCGGACCTCTGACGGGAGGAGCTCATACTGCGAGACCGCTATGGGCGTGCTCAGACCCCTGAGTGCGTACTCGACCACTCGGGCGTTCTTGTCCGCGCAGAGCGGAATGCCAATCGTCTCGCTGTCGCCGGGGCCCGCCAGCTGGTCGTGCACGACGTTGACGTAGAAGTTCAGCTTTCCCGCGTACTCTGGCACGAAGCTCTCGACCTTCAGCTCCACCACGACGAAGCGGTGGCTGACGTAGTGGTAGAAGAGCAAGTCCACGAAGAAC
>JAJZLP010000280.1 GCA_021803325.1 Actinomycetes bacterium | reverse complement strand
GTCGCGGTCGGGTCGATGTCGCAGTCGATGTCGCAGTCGATGTCGCAGTCGATGTCGCCGGCATGGCCCAATGGGTAGCGTCTCGCCGGGATGCAGTCCCGGCGATCCGCCATGGACGCTCGTCGCTCCCGCACCTGTGCCGGGACCCGCGGCAGCACCCGCACCGGGGCCTACGGTCATGCCCGGTGCGTAGGAGCTTGCTGTGACCTTGGTCGGATCCCGGGGCAGCCATGGACGGCGCCGGACGCGGCAGCGAAGCCGATGGCGGGTACGCGCTCGGCACATGGCCGGTGGGGTCGCGCTGCTGGTTGGTGCCGCGCTGATCGCCGTGGTGGCGCCGCGGGCTACGCCCGCCACGTCGGCGATCGCCGTCCCGCCCGGGATCACACCGCCGGCGGCACCCGGCTCGCCGGGCGTCACCGTGGCCGGGGTCCGGTGCGGGCCGCTGCAGCGCCAGCTGCCCTGGTCCGCGTACGCTCCGGTCTGCCTTCCGGCGTGGCACGGCAACAACGGCGGCGCCACCGCCAACGGTGTGACCCGTACCACGATCACCCTCACCTACCGGATGGCGACGACGGACATCCTGTCGCTGCTGTACGCGGAGGTTCCCCAGACGGTGGTCGGCACCAACGCCGAGGCGGTCCACACCATGCAGTCCTACATCGACACGTTCAACCACTACTTCGAGCTGTACGGGCGCAAGGTCGTGCTCCGCCCGTACGTCGGGCAGGGCGACTTCATCAGCGAGGACCAGGGCTCAGGGCTCGCCCAGGCGCAGGAGGACGCGCTGACGGTTGCCGACAACCTCCACGGCTTCGCCGACATGTCGCTGATCGACTCGAGCGTGATCTACGGGGACGCGCTGCAGCAGGCCAAGGTGCCGGTGTTCGGCCTCTACCTGCAGAGCGCCGGGTGGTACCGGCGGGGAGCGCCCTACCAGTACACGGTGGGCCCCGACTGCACCGCGAGCGCGACGGCTCTGGCGGACATCCTGGGCAGCCCGGGCATGGCGAACGCACCCGCCGCCTACGCCGGCCCGGCGCTGCGCGACCACCGGCGGGTGTACGGCGTCGTCTACCCCGACAACCCGCAGGCCGTCCGGTGCGAGCAGCTCCTGGCCCAGCGGATGGCTGCCGCCGGCCATCCCATCACCACCGCAGTGGGCTACGAGTTCAACGTCGCCACCCTGCAGACCGCGGCCCAGAACGCGATCGGCCAGCTGCAGTCCAGCGGGGTCACCACGGTGATCTGCGCGTCGTGCGACCCGGTGTCGCCCATCTACTTCCTTCGTGCCGCCAACCAGGCCGGGTACAGCCCCGAATTCGTGGTCCAGTCGTACTTCGCCGGAGGGACGTCCTCGATGGACGGCTTCGTCCAGAACATCGTGGCGAGATCGGGCGCGGCGAGCGAGGCCGGGGGGATCCTCGCCCTCGGCAGCGGAGGGCAGGTGACCCGGCACTCCGAAGCACTGCGGGCGTACGCCATGGCCAACGGCGGGTCCACCAGCGGCATCCTGCCCTCGTACCCCTGGGCCTACGACTCCTTGCTGCTGTTCTTCGACCTGCTGCAGGCGGCGGGGCCTGACCTGACACCAGCCACGTTGCACCGGGCCATGAGCGACGTCGCCGAGCTGCCACCGTCGGCGGCCGGCGGTTCCCTCGGGCCGTGGAGTTTCGGGACGAACCGGCCCGACCCGAGCGCCGGCTTTCAGCTCCTGCGGTGGAACCCCGGGGCTACCAGCTCCGAGAACGGGCGGCAGGGGACCTTCGTTGCCTGTTACGCCGGCCGCGTCTTCTCGTACACGGTGCCCGGCGGCGGTGTGCCGGCGCACCGGTCGCCGTCGTGCCCGTGAACGGCCCGGCGGGATCCGTGCCCGTCGGAGCAGACCTTGGCCGCCGCCGCCGGGCGATCACGGCCGCGGCCACCGGCGTCGCCGTGCTCGCGGCGTACGCGGTGGCCGATGCAGTGCTGCCGGGACATCTTCCCGCGGGTGTGGTGCTGAAAGGCGTCGTCCTCGGTGGGCTGCAGGCGATGGTGGCCATGGGGCTGGTCCTGCTCTACCGGGCCTTTCGCGTCGTCAACTTCGCTCAGGGTGCTCTGGGCGCCGTCGGGCTCACCATCGCCGTCGTGCTCACCTCGGGCGCGCACTGGGGGTACGCCGAGGCCGTGCCAGCCGGCCTGGTGGCGACGGTCGTGCTGGGTTGGGTGATCGATCGGGTGATGCGCCGGTTCACCAGCTCGTCACGCGTGGTGTTCACGGTGGCGACCATCGGTCTCGCGCAGCTGTTGAACGCGGCCAACGTGGAGTTGCCACGCACCGTCGACCTGCGGGGCACCCCGACGCTGGACACGCCGTTCTCCTTCCGGTTCTCCGTCCGCCCGCTGACGTTCACCGGCGATGCGTTGATCGCCCTTGGTGCGGTCATGGTCGTGCTCGCCGGGCTGTGGTGGTTCTTGCAGCGGACCGAGACCGGCATCGCCATCCGTGCGGCGGCGGACAACCGCGAACGAGCGGTGCTGCTCGGCATCCCCGTCCACCGGCTCGGCTCGCTCACCTGGATGCTGGCGGCCGGGCTGGCTGCCGTCGGAGCGATGCTCGCCGCGCCCATCAACGGGGTGAGCGTCGGCAGCCCGGTCGACGCCAGCGCCCTGCTGGCGCCACTGGCAGCCGCCGTCCTGGCCGGGATGGAGTCACTACCGCTCACCGTTGTGTGGTCGGTGGTGCTCGGCGTGGTCGACCAGGCGTCGTTCTGGAGCTTCCACAACCAGGAGTACAGCCAGGTCGTGTTCTTCGTGCTGGTCATGGTGGGGATGCTGGTCTGGTCGCTGGCGCGCCGGCAGCAGGCGCCGGGCGCAGAGGCGCCGCCGGGGGCCGACCGGGTGCACGGCCCCGCACCATGGGCCGACCTCCGCCTGGTCCGTCACGCCCGCCGGGCGCTGCTGGTGGCGGGACTGGCCGTCGCCGTCGTGGTGCCCCTGGTGTCCTCGGCTCCGGTAGTGGTGGCCTTCGGGTACGTGGCCATCTTCGCCATCCTTGCGCTGTCACTCGTCGTGCTGTCGGGATGGGCCGGTCAGATCAGCCTGGCCCAGTACGCCTTCGCCGGCGTGGGCGCCGCCACCACCGGCACCCTGCTCTTCCACTTCCACGTCCAGTACCTGGTGGCAATGCTCGCAGCGGCTGCCGTGGGCGGGATCTCGGCATGCCTGGTCGGCCTGCCGGCACTGCGGATCCGGGGCCTCGACCTGGCGGTGGCCACCTTGGCGTTCGCCGCGCCCGTCTCGTCGTGGCTCCTGTCGCCCACCTACCTGCCCTGGGTCAACCCGGTCGCTCCGGAGGTGACGCCGCCGGTCCTGTTCCACCGGTTCGACCTGGCGTCGCCGGGCACGTTCTACGAGCTGTGCGTGCTCACCATGGTGGTGTGCCTGTGGGCGGTGCGGAACCTCCGCCGCACCCGGTCCGGGCGTGCCGTCCTGGCCGTGCGCGACAACCCGCGGGCCGCGGCGGCATACGGCATCGGCCCCGTCCGGTCACGGCTGTTCGCCTTTGCCGTGGCCGGAGCGCTGGCCGGGGTGGCCGGATCGTTGATCGTGGTGTCCACCTCGGGCATGCCGGCCGCAGGGTTCGCGCCCGGCGAGTCCGTCAGCGTGCTGGCCATGGCGGTGATCGGGGGATTGGGGTCGATCGCCGGCGCTGTCGTCGGCGCCGTCTACGCCGAGGGCGTGGTGCACTTCCTGCCGCAGGTCTGGCAGCTGGTGGCCGACGGCGGCGGGCTGCTGGTGCTCCTGCTGGCCATGCCCGACGGGCTTGCCGGGCTCCTCACCCGCGTGGGTGGCCGCGCCGCTGAGATCCTGGCCGACCGGGTCAGGAGACGAGGCCGGTCCGGCGCGGCGGGCCTGGGCGACGACCGGGGCCTGTCGGCAACGGAGACCGCTGCGCTGCGCATGGGTGCGCTCGAGGATCTCGAGGCGCTCGAGCGGACCGCGCCCGAGTCCTCGGCGCCCGACGCGGGTCCGTTGACGGGCCCCGCGATGATCGAGCTCGAGCACGTGCAGGTCAGCTATGGCCGATCGACCGCCCTGGCGGACGCCAGCCTGGGTGCCGCGCAGGGCGAGGTCCTCGCTCTGCTCGGAACGAACGGTGCTGGCAAGACCACCACGCTGCGGGCCATCGCCGGCATCGCCCGTCTCCGGGGCGGCACCGTGCGGTACCACGGCGAGGACATCGGTGCTTGGAGCCCGGCCGACCGCGTCGGCGCGGGGCTGGTGACCGTGCTCGGCGGTCGATCGGTCTTCGCTGGTTTGACGGTTGCGGACAACCTGCGAGCCGGGGCGTGGATGGCACGCCACCGCCACAGCGACACCGGCTTCGCTTCGCTGGCACAGGAGCGGGTCCTCGACATGTTCCCCGCGCTCCGCCCGCGCCGAGAGCAGCTGGCGGGATCGCTGTCGGGCGGCGAGCAGCAGATGCTGGCGTTGGCCCAGTCGCTCCTGTGCCGTCCGAAGGTCCTGCTCATCGACGAGCTGTCTTTGGGGCTCTCGCCGGCGGTGGTCTCGGCGCTCCTGGCGGTCCTGCGCGACCTCGCGGAAAGCGGTGTGACGGTGGTGCTGGTGGAGCAGTCGGTCAACGTGGCCACCGCCATCGCCGGGCGAGCGGTGTTCATGGAGCGGGGGCGGGTGCGGTTCAGTGGTTCGACACCCGATCTGTCGTCACAGCCAGCCCTGCTGCGGTCGGTGTTCCTGCGAGCGGCGGACCGTGCCGACCGGAAGGGACCGGCCCCTGCCAGCCCGGCGGGTGTGGCGCCGGCCCCGCCCGAGCCCATCGACGTCGCCGAGTTGATCGCTGGGTCTCCAGTCCGAAGGGCCGAGCCGCAGCCTGGGCCGGCCGTGCCTGGGGCGGCAGTGCCCGGGGCGGGTGCCGCTGTCGTGGACGGCGCCGGATGGACGGTGCGAGATCGCCCGATGTCCGTCGACGACGTGGCGGCCCTGCTTGCCGGGGTGGAACGGCTTGGCGTGGACGGAGGGGCGGATGCGGCGGGGTTGCCGCTGGTGCCCGGTGCGGCGGGTCCTGCCGTGCCTGCTGGTGGTGTGCCTGCTGGTGGTGTGCCTGCTGGTGGTGTGCCGGTCTTCTCCGTCGTGGGGGTCTCCAAGCGCTTCGGTGGCGTGGCCGCCCTGCGCGACGTGTCCTTCTCAGTCGCGGCTGGAGAGATCTTGGGGATCATCGGGGCGAACGGCGCCGGCAAGACCACCGTGTTCGACCTGTGCTCGGGGTTCACCCGGCCCGATGCCGGCAGCATCCGACTCGACGGCCACGACGTCACCCGTTTGCGCCCCGCGGCGCGGGCCCGCCTCGGCCTCGGGCGGGTGTTCCAGGACGTGCGGCTGTGGCCGAGCATGACGGTCGCCGAGGCGCTTGCCACGGCGCTCGAGCGGCACGTGTCGGTGCGCGATCCGCTGGCTGGCGCGCTCGGCCTGGCCGCTATCGAGCAGGCGGAGTCGGCGGTCGCGGAGCGTGCCGACCAGCTCCTCGACCGTTTCGGGCTCACCCGGTTCGCCGCCCGGCTCGTCGGGGAGCTCTCGACCGGCATGCGGCGCGTGGTGGAGCTCGCGTGCGCCATCGGGCACGAGCCCCGGGTGCTGCTCCTGGACGAGCCGACGGCCGGTGTGGCCCAGCGCGAGTCCGACACGTTGGCCGAGCTCATCCTGGGCCTGCGGGAGCAGAGCGGCACGGCGTTCGTCGTGATCGAGCACGACGTGCCGCTCATCTCCTCGGTGGCCGACCGGCTCGTGTGCCTCCATGTCGGCGAGGTGATCGCCGACGGGGCGGCGGCGTCGGTCCTGCAGGACCCGGCGGTCGTTGCCTCGTACCTGGCGTCGGAAGACCTTGGCCCAGCACGCGCAGAAGCCCCAGTGGGTGCCGGGAGCCGGTCGTGACGCCGCCCACCCGGAGCCGCTGGCAGCGAGCGACGAGGGCTGTGCTGGCCGCGGCGCGCCGCTACGTGTGGTTGGTCGTGGCCGTGGGCGGTGCCGTCGCCCTGCTCGCGTTGGTGCCCCCCCGCTGACGACCGGTCGATCCGACGGCGTGCGGGCGCCTTGCCTTGCCTTGCCTTGCCTTGCCTTGCCTTGCCTTGCCTTGCCTTGCCGCTGTGCATGTCCCGGCGCCGTCTGTGAGGTGGCACTAGCCTGACGGCCGCGCTCGGGACGGAGGGGACGGTCCGGTCGCCGGTCCACGCGAGGAGGAGGCAGTGGGTCCGATGGGGGGAACGCGAGCCCGGGTCTTGCGGCACTACGTGCCCGTCGTCGTCGGGGCTGCTGCTGTCGCACTGCTGGTCGGCCTGGCGCCGACGGTGGCGCCCCAGGCGGCTCAGCCGTCGGCGGCGAGCGCGCCGGGCAGGCCGGTCTACCCGCCCGGCGACGCGCCCGGCGACCCCGGGGTGGCCGCCAGCGGTGTCCGCTGCGGGCACGGCGCCCGGCAGGTCTTCTGGTCGCGGTACGCGCCGTACTGCCAGCCCGCGTTCCATGGGAGCAATGGCGGGTCGACGGCGCCGGGGGTGACCGGCTCGACCATCACGGTCACCTTCCGATTCGCGGCCACCTCGGTGGAGCAGAAGCTGTTCGAGCAGGTGTCGCCGGGCACCTTCGCCACCCCGGCCCAGAACGCTGCCCTGGCCCAGCAGTACGTGTCGCTGTTCAACCGCCAGTACGACCTGTACGGCCGCAAGGTGGTGTTGAAGGTCTTCGACGGCAAGGGCGATTTCCTGGCCGAACTGTCGGGTACCGGTCAGGCCGCGGCTCAGGCGGACGCGGCGACGGCGAAGACGCTCGGCGCCTTTGCCGACGTCTCGGGCACCATCTTCAACACCCAGCCGTACAACGACGCGCTCTCCGCGCAGCACATCATCTCGGTCGGCGGGCTGCTGGCGTCGGCCTCGGCCATGCGGGCCCACGCGCCGTACCAGTACTTCCCCGGGCCCGACTGCGAGAAGACGGCGACGTCCACGGCGGCGGTCGTGGCGCGTTCGATGGCCGGGCTGCCGGCCATCTACGCGGGGAGCCCGGCCTTGGCACGCCGGAAGCGGACGTTCGCTCTCATCTCACCGGACAACGCTGCCTACGTGTCGTGCGGCCAGGCTGTGGTCGACGACCTCGCGCAGAAGTACGGCATCCACCTGCAGTCCTGGATCAAGTACAACCTCAGCCTGAACGCCCTGCAACAGGCGGCGGCGCAGGCGGCCAACACCATCACGCAGCTCCAGTCGGCCGGCGTCACGACGGTGCTCTGCGGCTGTGACCCGATCACCCCGCTGTTCCTCGCCCAGGACGCAGCCGCCCAGAACTACCACCCGGAGTGGCTGGCGCTCGGCTACGGCGACACCTTCAGCCGCCTGCCCAGCGCGGTCAGCCCGAGCGAGTGGGACCACTCGATCTCGGGGGGCATCGCCCCGGTTCCCCCCGGGCTCCAGGAATCTGCGATCGCCTACCGCCTGGCTGTCCACGACGCCACCGCTGCGCTGCCGCCCTCCTACGAGTACATCTACGAGCCGCTGCTGTTGCTGTTCGACGGTCTGCAGGCGGCGGGGCCGCACCTGACGCCGCAGAGCTTCGCCGCGGGGATCGACTCGCTGCCCGCCTCGCTGCCCGGTGGCGAGTTCGGCCCGTGGGCGTTCGGCCCAGGGACCGTCGATCCCTCGGCCGGCTTCCAGCTCCTGCGGTGGGACAGCGCAGCGACGAGCGTCCAGGACGGCAAGGCCGGGACGGGATTGCCGTGCAACGGCGGCGCCGTCTATCTCTATGCGGACAGGGCCGCCTCGTTGCCCGACCACCGTCAGCTCCAGTGCCCGGCCGTGCCGTGAGCCCGTCTGCACCCCCCGTCGCCGGCGGGGTGCCACCGGGGCGCCGTGGAGCCTGGGATGTGGCCGGCGCCGCCAGATCGGCCGCCGACCGGGCCGCTGCCGTTCTCCCGCGCTGGGCCCTGGCTCCTGTGCGCGGCATCGGGCTGGCGTCGATCCTGCTGGCCACGTGGGCACTGGCGGACGCGTGGCTGCCGCGAGCCGTCCCGGTCGGGATCGTCCTGCAGGGGACCGTCCAGGGTGCGCTGGTGTCGTTCACCGCCATGGGCCTGGTCCTCGTGTACCGGGCGGCCCGGTTCCTCAACTTCTCCCAGGCCGCCATCGGCGGGATCGCCGCGTCGATGGCGGAGCTGGCCGTGCTCGGCTGGCATCTCGACTTCTGGGTGGCGCTGGTCATCGGCCTGCTCGCTGCCGCGCTCGTCGGCGCCGCGGTGAACGCCACCGTCGTTCGCCGCCTGCAGCGAGCGCCACGGCTGGTCGTCACCGTGGCCACCGTCGGCCTGCTGCAGGTGCTGTCGGTGGCGAACGGTTACGTCCCCGACCTGGCTGCCAACGTCGGGTTCGGCTCCGGGTTCAACACGCCGCTGACCGGGCACTACACCGTCGGTGGCGTGGTGTTCACCGGGAACGACACCGCTGCCATGGTGGTCGTGCCGATCGTGCTGGTCGCCATGTGGTGGTTCTTGTCGAGGACCGAGACCGGTACGGCGGTGCGGGCGGTGGCCGACTCGCCGGAGCGGGCCGGTCTCCTCGGCATCCCGGTCCGCCGGGTCAGCACCGTGGTGTGGGTGGTCGCCGCCCTGCTGTCCGGGCTCGGGACGGTCCTCACCAGCGCCATCGACCACCCGCCGGTGGGCGTGCCGCTCACGCCCCAGGACCTGTTCCCGGCGCTGGCCGCCTTCGTCCTGGCCGGCTTGGACTCGTTGCCCGGCGCGGTGGCGTGGTCCTTGGTGATCGGGGTCGTCGATGCCGCGGTCTACTGGGTCTACCGCAACGCCACGTACGCCGAGGTAGTGGTGTTCGTGCTGGTGGTCGTTGGAGTCGCGCTGCGCCGCCGTCGGGCCGCGCGCGTCGACGACGGGGGCCTCGGCGACTTCGTGGCCGCCCGGGAGGTCCCGCCGGTCCCGCGGGCCGTGGCCGCGCTGCCGGCAGTCCGCTGGGGCACGCGGGCGGTCACGGTGGCGGCGCTGGCGGCGGCCGTCCTGGTGCCCCTGGGCGTGTCGGCGTCCCAGCTGGACCTCATGACGGCGGTCCCGGTCTACGCGATCCTCGGCTTGTCCCTGGTGGTGCTCACCGGATGGGCGGGGCAGATCAGCCTGGGGCAGTTCGCGTTCGGGGGCATCGGCGCCATCGTGACGGGCGTGCTGGTGGTGCACGCCGGAGCCGACCTGTTCGTGGCCCTGGCCGCTGCTGTCGCCGCCTGCGCGGTGGTGGCAGTCTTGGTGGGCAGCACTGCTGCCCGGCTTCCCGGCCTGGCCCTGGCCGCGGTCACCATGGCGTTCGCCGTCGCCGTCTCCGACTGGCTCATGTCGAGCTACTACTTCCCGTTCCTCAACCCGCAGTCCGTGCCCCGCCCCGTCCTGTTCGGCCGCTTCCCGATGGGGGTCGGGTCCCCGGTCGCTTTCTACGAGCTGTGCCTGGTGCTGATGGTGCTGTCCCTGGTGGTCGTGCGGAACCTGCGCCGGACCCGGGCTGGGCGCACCATCATCGCTGTTCGCGACAACGCTCGTGGGGCCTCCGCCTACGCCATCGACCCCCGCCGGGCCCGGTTCGTCGCCTTGGCCGTGGCCGGCGGCCTGGCCGGTCTGGCCGGCGGTCTCTACCTCGTGCAGCTCGGCGGGCTCGGGAGTGGCGGCCTCACCACCACCGACTCGCTCACGGTGTTCATCATGGTGGTCATCGGAGGCCTGACGTCGCCGCTGGGGGCGGTCGCCGGCGCCGTCGTGTTCGAGGGGATCGTCTACCTGGTCGCGCCCCAGCTCCAGCAGCTGGCCACCGGAGCCGGGGTGCTGGTGTTCTTGATGTTCCTGCCCGAGGGGATCGGTGGCGCCGTGCTGCGAGTGCGCTCCGCCGTGCTGCGGGTGGTGACCCGGCGCCTGGGGATCATGACGGGACTGCTGGAGGACGGGAACGGCGCGTCCGGCGGCCTCGCATCGCGGGCGGGTGCGCAGGCGCGAGCGGATGCCGGGTTGGGGGCCGACGGCGCGCCACTGGCGGGCACGCTGCCGGCGGTTGCGGCTCTGGGCGGCACCCGGCCGGCGGCTGCGCGCGCGACCAGCACCGTGCCGGGATCGCTGGTGGCGGTGGCGCTTGCTGACGCCGGCCTCGGGGGAGGCAGGGCCGTCGCCGCCACGATGACTGCCACCACACGCCGGCTGGTCGTCCGGGGCCTGGATGTGGCCATCGGGCAGGCTCCGATCGTCGCCGGGGTCGATCTCGATGTCGGAGCCGGGCAGATCGTCGCGCTCCTGGGCACCAACGGGGCCGGCAAGTCGACCACCTTGCGGGCCCTGGCAGGAGCGC
>JAJZLP010000355.1 GCA_021803325.1 Actinomycetes bacterium | reverse complement strand
CACAGCACAACCCTAGTGCGTCAGGGCGAACGACCTCAGTGCGGCCCAACGCCCGCAACGACGAGCACGGTGCACGCCACGAGCACTGGGATCCCCATCGTCGGCGGGACCGCCGCACACCCCCGAGCCTGGGAGGGGACTTGAACCCCTGACCTGCGCATTACGAGTGCGCTGCTCTACCACTGAGCTACCCAGGCGAGAACCGACAGGCTATCCGACCGGCGATGGCTCACGGGCATGTCCGGCCACCGTGAGCGGGTCCGGCGCCCCCAGGCGCAGAAGCAGTCCCTGCAGCAGGAGCCGCTCGTTCGGATTGCGGACCAACGACCTGGCTGCGTGCTCCACCAGCTCCATGGCGACCACCGCCCGGCGGGCACCAGCCGTCGCCGAGACCACCCGGTCCCGGTGGGCACGGGCGAGCACGGCCAGCCCGGCCCGCACCTCGTCGGTTCTCCACCGCCGCTGCTCCCGACGCTGGCGGTCCTCGAGCGCCTTACGAGCGGCACCCGCCCGTTCCCCCATCGCCTCGGCCCGTGCCGCCAGCTCCTCGACCTGCTGGCGGTGTCGCTCGCCCAGCACGGCAACCGACTCGTCGGTGGCGGCCACCAGCTCGGCAGCCACCGCCGCCGCCGTCGCCCCCGTGCCGTCAAGCCGGTCGGGAACCGACCGCCACAGTGCCCGTCGGGCCACCAGGGAGGGGTCGGCCGCCAAAAGGCGGGCCCGCCCCGGGCTGCCGGCGGAGGCGCCAGCAGCCTCAGCGGCCAGGGCCCGGTCCACACCGGCATCGACCAGCCAGGCGACGATGACATCCTCCTCCACCGCCCGCAGGGTCACCCGGGCGCACCGGCTGGCCAACGTCACCAGCTCGGGCGACACCGTCTCCGCGGTCAGCACCACCACCGTCGACGGCGGGGGCTCCTCCACCGTCTTGAGCAGCACGGGCACGACCCCGGGCGCCTGGTGGACGTCGGGGACCACGATCACCTGCCGCCGGGCCTCGAGCGGGCGGCGCTGGGCGGCGACCACCACGGCACGCGCCTCGCCGGTGGCGAGTGCAGCCCCGGCCCGTTCGACCTCGACGAGGTCTGGGTGGGTACCGGCCAGGACCCGACGGCAGGTCGAGCACGACCCACACCCCCCGTCGGGGCAGAGCAGCGCGGCGGCGAAGCCGCGGGCGAGCACGTCGGCACCCGCCCCCGGCACGCCGACCAGCAGGTAGGCGTGCAGTGGACGTTGCGCCGCCACGGAGAGGGCGGCAACGGCATCGGCCTGACCGACCACGTCGGCGAACAGGGCTGGAGACGGGCGTCGTTCGTTTCCGGCCACGGCTGGCTCGACTGAACCAGTCGACGCGATCGGCTCGGTCGCAGCCGGCACGGCATGCTCGGTCGCAGCCGGCGCATCCGGCTCAGCCGGCTCGGTCGACGCGATCGGCTCGGTCGCAGCCGGCTCGGCCGGATCAGCGTGCTCGGCCGGCGCAGCCGGCTCGGCCGGATCAGCGTGCTCGGGAGCGGCCATCAGCGCCACCCGCCGGGTGGGTCCCCGAGCCGATCCGCCACCGCGGTGCGAACAGCGGCAGCCACCTCCGGCACCGTCCCGGTGCCGTCGACCGCCACCCAACGCTCGGGATCGGCGGCGGCCATCGCCGCGAACCCGGCGGCCACCCGCCGCTGGAAGTCGACCCCCAGCCGCTCCATCCGGTCTACCGTCGCCACCCGCGCCGCTGCTCGTGCCAGCGCCGTGTCGACGTCGACCGCCACCAGCACGCTCAGGTCGGCCTGGATCCCACCGGTTGCCCACGCCACCAGCCAGCTGAGGTCGTCGAGGCCGAGCCCTCGACCGTGACCCTGGTAGGCGAGCGTGGAGCCCGAGTACCGGTCGGTGACGACCCACGCACCGGCCTGGAGCGCCGGAGCGATGACGCGGGCGACGTGCTCGGCGCGATCGGCGGCCATCAGCAACGCCTCGGTTCGGGGGACCAGCTCGGGCAACGCCGGATCGAGCAGGACCCGCCGCAGCGCGCCACCAACCGGCGTAGCGCCGGGCTCGGCGGTTGGCTCGACCCCGACCGCCTCGGCCAGCAGGCGAGCCTGCGTCGTCTTGCCGCAGCCATCGATGCCCTCGAGCGCGACGAGCCGCCCAGTGGCGCCCACCGAAACGGTCAGGTGCCCGCGGGCCCTGGAGAGGACCCGGTCGCCTCCGAAGCAGCCGCCGCACCGGTGCCCGCAGCCTTCTTCGTCGCCGCAGCCTTCTTCGTCGCCGCAGCCTTCTTCGTCGCCGCAGCCTTCTTCGTCGCCGCAGCCTTCTTCGTCGCCGCCGCCTTCTTCGTCGCCACCGCCTTCTTCGTCGCCGCCGCCTTCTTCGTCGCCGCCGCCTTCTTCGTGCCCGCAGCCTTCTTCGTCGCAGCCGCCTTCGCCGTCCCGCCGGTCTTGGCGGCGCGCCCGCGACGTGCCGGCGGACCAGCAGCCCGCCGATCCGCGATCAGCTCCGCTGCCCGCTCGGGCGTGATCTGCTCCGGATCGTCGCCCCGGCGCAGCGAAGCGTTGGTGGTCCCGTCGGTGACATACGGACCAAAGCGTCCCTCGCGCAGCACGATGAGCCCGCCGCTGACCGGGTCGGGGCCGAGCTCGCGCAGTGGGGCGGCCGCGGCCCGACCCCGCCGGGCTTTGGGCTGGGCGAAGAGCGCCAGGGCCTCCTCCACCGTGACGGTGAGCAGCTGCTCCTCGCTGGCCAGGCTCCGGGTATCGGTCCCCCGCTTCAGGTATGGGCCAAATCGGCCGTTGAGCGCAACGATCTCCTCGCCGCTCTCGGGGTCGCTTCCGACCGTCCGGGGCAGACGCAGGAGCTCGAGTGCCTGGTCCAGGGTGAGCGCGTCGGGGGTCATGGACTGGAACAGCGACGCGGTCCGCGGCTTGTCCCCGCCCTCCGCCGCCTCGCCGAGCTGGACGTACGGCCCGAACCGTCCGGCGCGCACCAGGACCGGGAGGTCGCTGGCGGGATCGCGCCCGAGGACCCGGTCGCCGCTGGGTGCCTCGAGCATGGCGGTGGCCCGCTCGACGGTGAGCTCGTCGGGGGCCAAGTCCTCGGGGATCGATGCCCGGTCCTCGTCGCGCTGGAGGTACGGCCCGTACCGGCCGACCCGCACCACGATGGTGCGGCCCTCACCGTCGGTCCCGATGGGGATCGAATTGATCTCGCGGGCGTCGATGTCCCCGAGGTGGTCCGCCACCACCCGCTTGAGCCCGAGGGCAGGCCCCTCGCCGGCCGGTGGCTGGCCGCCACCACTCCCGGCAGCGGAGCTGTCGGCCCCCGACGGGCCGCCCGCGCCTCCGTCACCCGCTTCGGGGGCAGCGTCCACCGGCGCCCCTCCGTTCCCGGATGGGAGGCCACCTGCACCGCCTTCGCCGAAGTAGAAGCGCGTCAGCCAGGGGAGCGACTGCCGGGCGCCAGACGCGATCCCGTCGAGGTCGTCCTCCATCGCTGCGGTGAAGCCGTAGTCGACGAGGTTGCCGAAGTACCGCTCGAGCAATCCGACGACTGCGAAGGCCGTGAACGACGGGACGAGCGCCGAGCCCTTCTTCCAGACGTAGCCGCGGTCCTGGACAGTTCCGATGATGCTGGCATACGTCGACGGACGCCCCACCCCCAGCTCCTCGAGCGCCTTCACCAGCGACGCCTCGGTGAACCGGGCCGGCGGCTGGGTGGCGTGCGACCTCGCCTCGACCGACCGTGCTGTGACCACGTCGCCCTCGGCCAACGGGGGCAGCCGGACCTCCCGTTCGGCCAGGTCGCCGTCGGGATCGTCGGAGCCCTCGACGTACGCCCGCAGGAAGCCGGGGAACGTGATCACCGTGCCGCTGGCCGCCAGCTCGACTTCGGGCCGCCCGGCCTCGGGAGTGCCGGCCAGACGGAGCTGGGCGGTGGTGCCGGTGGCGTCCGCCATCTGGGAGGCGACCGTCCGCTTCCAGATCAGGTCGTAGAGCCGGAGCTCGTCGCCCGACAGGGCGGCTGCCGCCGCCTCGGGGCTGCGGAACACCTCGCCGGCGGGGCGGATGGCCTCGTGCGCCTCCTGGGCGTTCTTGACCTTGCGCTCGTAGCGCCGAGGCTTGTCCGGCACGTGGTCTGCGCCGTAGAGCTCGGCGGCCTGGGACCGCGCCGCGGCCAGCGCCTCGTCGGACAACGTGGTGGAGTCGGTCCGCATGTAGGTGATCCAGCCCTGCTCGTACAGGCGCTGGGCCACCTGCATGGTGCGCTGGGCGCCGAAGCGCAGCTTGCGCCCGGCCTCCTGCTGCAAGGTGGACGTCATGAACGGCGGCGCCGGGCTGCGCCGCAGCGGTCGCTCGGTCACGGACCGCACGGTGAGCGGCCGCCCCGTCAGGCCGCCGGCCAGAGCGGTGGCGTCCGCCTCGCCCAGCACGGTGACCGGCCCCTTGGCGGCCAACGAGCCGTCCTCGCCGAAGTCCCGCCCGGTGGCCACCGTGGTGCTGTCGACCGCAACCAGCGTGGCCGCGAACGTCGGTGACCCAGACCCGGGGTCGACCGTGGCCTCGATGTCCCACCACTCGGCGGACCGGAACCGCATACGGGCCCGCTCCCGCTCGACCACCATGCGGGTGGCCACGCTCTGGACCCGTCCGGCCGACAGCCGGGGCATCACCTTCTTCCACAGGACGGGCGACACCTCGTACCCGTACAGCCGGTCGAGGATGCGGCGGGCCTCCTGGGCGTCGACCAGCCTCCGATCAAGATCGCGCCACTCCTCGACCGCCCGGTGGATGGCCGCCGGCGTGATCTCGTGGAAGACCATCCGCTTCACCGGGACCTGGGGCGACAGGACCTCGGCAAGGTGCCAGGCGATCGACTCGCCTTCGCGGTCCTCATCCGTCGCCAGGTAGACCTCGCTGGCGTCGCGGACGAGCTGGGTCAGCCTGCGCACCACGTCCCGCTTTTCGGCGGCGACGACGTACAGCGGTTTGAAGCCGTTGTCGACGTCGACACCCAGACGGGCCCAGCCCTCGCCCTTGTAGGCGGCCGGCACCTCGTCGGCCCGGCGCGGCAGGTCGCGGATGTGGCCGACCGACGATTCGACGACGAAGTCACCGCCGAGCATGGCGGCGATGGTCCTGGCCTTGGCCGGCGACTCGACGATGACGAGCGGCTTGCCCGTCCCGGCGGCGCTACGAGTGGTCGATGTGCGAGACATGATCGTCGTCGAGCATTCAGGCTGGCTGCCGCCGTGTCAATCCGGGGCCGCACCCGGCACCGCCGGGTGCGGCCGGCGGCTGCCCGCTCAGGCGTCCACGGGAGCGGGTGCAGGGGCGTCCGTCACGGCATCCTCGAGCGTCTCGCCGAAGCCTTCGGTCTTGCGCTTGGAGAAGGCGATGGCCCCCAGCAGGACCAGGAGTGCCGCACCGGCGATGGCGTAGCGGGCGTCGTTGTGGCGCAGCGTGATGACGGCCGGCAGGACCAGCAGGGACACCAGGTTCATGACCTTGATGAGCGGGTTGAGCGCAGGGCCGGCAGTGTCCTTGAAGGGGTCGCCCACGGTGTCGCCGATGACCGCTGCCTTGTGGGCCTCAGACCCCTTGCCGCCGAGATGGCCGTCTTCGATGTACTTCTTCGCGTTGTCCCACGCCCCGCCGGAGTTGGACAGGAAGTTGGCCATGAGCTGCCCGGTCAGGATCACCGCGGCCAGGAACGCACCGAGCGCCAGGTAGTTGATGCCGAACCCGACGATGACGGGGGTCAAGATGGCGAGCAGGGCCGGGGTGGCCAGCTCCCGCTGCGCCGCGGCGGTGCAGATGGCGATGACCCGTCCGTACTCGGGCTTCTCCGTGTAGTCCATGATCCCGGGGTGCTCGCGGAACTGGCGGCGGACCTCCTGCACGACGGTGCCGGCGGAGCGCCCCACTGCCCGGATGGCCAGCGACGAGAACATGAAGGGGACCGACCCGCCGATCAGCAGGCCGATGAAGATCGTGGGGTTGGACACGTTGATCTGGGTGAGCGGGTTGGAGAAGAGCGCGTGCGCCGACAGGTGCAGCTGCGAGCCGATCGTCTCGATGAACGAGGCGAACAGCGACACCGAGGCGATGACCGCCGAGCCGATGGCCACGCCCTTGGTGATCGCCTTGGTGGTGTTGCCGACGGCGTCGAGCGAGACCATGACCCGCTCGGCCTCGCCGGTGAACTCTCCCGACATCTCGGCCACGCCAGCCGCGTTGTCGGACACCGGTCCAAAGCTGTCCTCGGACACGATCATCCCCGCCGTCGACAGCAGCCCGATACCGGTCAGCGACACCAGGTACAGCGCCAGCTCGACGTTGCCGTGGGCCAGGCCCACCGACACGGCGATGGCCACCGCGATGGCGAGGATGGCCCATACCGAGGACTCCAGGCCGACGGAGATGCCCGCCAGGGTGATGGTGGCAGGCCCGGTGCGGGCCGACTCGGCGATCTCCCGGACGGGGCTGCGCTCGGTGGAGGTGAAGTGCTCCGTCAGCAGGCTCGCCACCAGGGAGAGGCCGACACCGGTGAGCACGGCGTAGAACGCGGTCATGTAGTGGAGGTACAGCCCGGCCACGAGCCCGGCGGCCAGCACGGTGAGGACCGACGCGGTCCAAAAGCCCCGGTTGATGGAGGCCATCGCCGTCCGGTCCTTCTCGCGGGCTCGCACCACCATGACGCCGATGGCCGACGCCACGATGCCGAAAGCCGGCACGATGAGCGGGAAGACGACGGCCCGCACCGAGTGGGCGCCCAGGGAGCCGCCCACCGACCGGAAGGCGGAGAAGCCGAGGATGATGGCGGCGATGATGGTGATGACGTACGACTCGAACAAGTCGGCGGCCATGCCGGCGCAGTCGCCCACGTTGTCACCGACGTTGTCGGCGATGGTGGCGGCGTTGCGAGGGTCGTCCTCGGGAATGCCGGCCTCCACCTTGCCGACCAGGTCCGCACCGACGTCGGCGGCCTTGGTGAAGATCCCGCCGCCGACTCGCATGAACAGGGCGAGCAGCGACGCACCGAAGCCGAACCCGACGAGCACGGCGGTAGCGGTGTTCTGGAACGTGAAGACGATCACCGTGGCGCCCAGCAGGCCGAGGCCGACGCAGAGCATCCCGGTGATGGCCCCGGTCCGGAAGGCGACCTTCAGCGCACCGGGCATCTTGCCGCCACGGGCGGCAGCTGCCGTGCGCACGTTGCCCCGCACGGCCAGGCTCATGCCGATGAAGCCGGTGAGCCCCGACAGCGCGGCTCCGAAGACGAAGCAGAGCACCCGGAAGCCGCCGGCGGCGCCGAAGGAGAGGGCCACCGTCCCGTTGGAGCGCACCACCTTCGTCGCCGTGAAGAAGATCAGGACGGCGAGCGGGACCACGATGATGGCGATGGCCTTGAACTGCCTGGCCAGGAAGGCCTGCGCACCCTCCTGGATGGCGCGCGCGATGTCCTTCATCGACTGGGTACCCTGATCGGCGCGCAGCACGCCGCGCATCAGGGCGAAGCCGGTCACGATGCCGAAGAGCGCGGCAGCCAGGGCAACGACCAGCCAGGTCTTCTCAGCGCCGGTCAGGACGAAACCCTGGTACCCCCCTTCGGCGGCGAGGAGGTGGGTCATGGTGTGCTGCTCCCTTCGCGGTCCCGCGGCCGGACCGGCGGCCCGAGCGGATCCCGTGGTATCCGTGGCAGGCCGTCATCGGCGCGGACATGCCACGGCCCCGGGTCGTCCCGGGGTCGATCGGAGGGAGACGATACCGACTCGCCGCGTGGCAGAGCAACAATCAGCCGGAACGCGGGCTCGGGCCGACGGTCGGGGCACGCCACCGCGCAGGTCACACGTCGTCGTCGGGACCGGCGATGAGCTCGTAGACCGGGTTGACGATGGCGAGCCTGCGGTCCCGCTGCCCGACCATGCCCTCGGCCACCAGCCGGGTGCCCGGGCTCAGGCCCGGGACCCGCCGCCGGCCTTGGAACACCAGCAGCAAGCCGCCGGTGTCGTCGGTCAGCACGCACTCCAGCGACGCCACCCCGGCCCGCGGCTGGACCCGTACCGAGGTGATCCGGCCGGCCACCTTGGCCCGCCGACGCCAGGTCAGGTCCTTGATGGGGGTGGTGCCGACAGCGCGGGTGCCGGTGACGGTTCGCAGGGGGCGCCCCGGCGCCGGGCCGTCGTGCCTCGAGGCGTCTGCCGACACCGGTGCCGGGCTCGTGCGCACCCGCCGTGACAGGTCGAACGGCACCAGCGTGGCGTTCACATGGGGGATCTGACCGACCACGGACGAGATCCGATCGGCGGTCCGGTCGTGGAGGAGCCGGGCCCACCGAGAGTTGTAGCCGCGGCGCGGCAGGAGAAGCGTCAGCTCGGTGCCGCCGTCGGCGACGGCGTCGGCGGCGAGCTCCAGGACGGCTCGCCCGAGCCGCCGGTCGGGGCACTCGACCAGGTCGAGCGGGAAGCGGGCCAAGCCGAGCTGACCCCACCGCTCCTCGAGGACCCGGGCCCGGCGGCTGTCCACCACCAGGTGCACGGCCCGCAGGTCGTCGGGGACCAGGGTGCGGCCGTACTGGATGGCGCGGGCGGTGGCCAGGTCGAGCCGCTCGACCAGCACGATCACGGCGTGGCGGCGCAGGATCGGCGCCTCACAGGCCTGGGCCGCGCCAACCTCCAGCTCGGCGGCCTCCGCTCGGTACTGGCGATTGAGGCGGATGAGGAGGAGGTAGAGCAGCGGTCCGGCCACGGCGACCAGCCAGGCCCCGTGCTTGAACTTCACGACCACGAAGATCACCACCACGCTGGCCGACAGCCCCGCGGCGAACCCGTTGATGACCTGGCGCCACTTCCAGCCGCTCTCCCGCTGTGTGCGGTGGTGCTTCACCATGCCGGCACCGGCCAGGGTGAACCCGGTGAACACGCCGATGGCATACAGGGCCACCAGGCTGTTCAGGTTGGCGTTGGTGCCGACGACGAGGGCGATGCCGACGACTGCCAGCACGATGATGCCGTTGGAGAAGGCAAGCCGGTGCCCGCGCCGGGTGAGCTGTCGGGGCAGGAACGAGTCCTCCGCCACAAAGCTGGCCAGGTAGGGGAACCCGTTGAAGCTCGTGTTCCCCCCCGTGAAGAGGATGAGCATGGTCGCTGCCACCACCAGATCGGCGAGGACGCGGCCGGGGCCCTGCGATCCCCAGACCCACTGCGCGATCTGGGCGACGACGGTCGGGGACTGTGTGACATACGGAGTGGCGTGGCTCCAGTGGGCGAGGAGCGTCACCCCCAGGACGAGGAAGCCCAGCACGCAGCTCATGACGACCAGGGTGCGACGGGCGTTGCGGGCTTCGGGCGTCCTGAACGTGCTGACACCGTTGGAGATGGCCTCGAGCCCGGTGAGCGACGACCCGCCGTTGGCGAACGACTTCAAGATGGCGAGGACGGCGGCGAAGGCGAGCAGGCCCGAGTGCCCCCCGAAGGAGACCATGCCCGCATGCCGGCCAAGCGTGTGGACGTCGCCGAGGGCCACTCGCACGTAGCCGGCCACGATGGTTGCCGCCAGGGCGCCGATGAACAGGTAGGTGGGCAGGGCGAAGACCTTCGCCCCCTCGCGGATGCCCCGGAGGTTGCCGAAGCACATCACGACGATGACGCCGACGGTGATCGGCACGGTGTACGGCGTGAGCGACGGCACCACCGAGGTGAGCGCCTCGGTGCCTGCGGTGCACTGCACGGCGACTGTCACCGTGTAGTCGATGAGGAGGGCCACAGCAGCCACCTGGGCCCACTTCAACCCGAAGTTGTCGCGTGTCACCACGTACGAGCCGCCGGCCTTCGTGTAGGCGGCGATCACCTCGCGGTACGACAGCGTGACGAAGAACAGCACGCCCAAGATGGCCAGCGTCACGGGCACGACCAGGGCGAACGCGGCGGCGCCGAAGAATGGGATGAGCTCGGTGAGCATCTCCTCGGTGCCATAGGCGGAGGACGAGATGCAGTCGGGTGCCAGCACGCCGAGGGCCGCCACCCTGCCGAGGCGCTCGTTGGCGAGCTGGTCGGTGGTGAGCGGTGGCCCGAGCAGGCGGTTCTTGAGCCGGTAGGCCAGGGTCTCCGGCAGCTCGAACGACTCGGGGGTGGGGATCACCGGGGGGGCCACCGGACCCGCGGATCGGGGCGGCACGGCCGTCGGAGCACCTGGGGAGGTCGAACTGGCCATGAACCGTCTATTCAACCCCGTCTGCTCACCCCACGGCACATCCGCACCGGCACCGGCGGCGACCAGGGAGCGCCGGCACCGGTCGGCGAGTTGTGCGACGAGGCCGGGCCGTGTTGCATGGTGCGGTGCACATCGTCGTCGTCGGTTGCGGCCGGGTCGGGGCTGGCCTGGCCGTACGCCTTGTCGAACAGGGCCACACCGTCGCGGTCATCGACAAGGTGGCCC
>JAJZLP010000071.1 GCA_021803325.1 Actinomycetes bacterium | reverse complement strand
CGGTCGAGGTGTGCTCGTCCCAGCCGAGGTGGGCGACCTGGGCCCGGGCGGAGGCGAGCAGGCTGGCGTGGGTGAGGACCGCCCCCCGGGGTTTCCCGGTGGTCCCGGAGGTGTAGAGGATGACGGCGGGGTCGCCCGGGCCCGGCCTGCCAGCAGCTGCCGCCGTCCGGTCCCCGAGCGGGTCCCCGCCTCCGGCCCCGGCCGCGACGAGCTCGTCGAAGGTGGCGGCCCGGTCGAAGCGGCCCTCCCCGGTGGGCGGGTCGAGGAAGACGTAGTGCTCGACGGTGGGGACCTCGGTGCGGAAACCGGCGAAGAAGGCGGCGAAGTCGAGGTCCGGTGTCGCGGCCGGGCACAGGAGCAGCCGGGCGCCGGACTGGTTGAGCATGTACCGGAGCTCCTGCTCGCGGTAGCGGGGGTTGAGGGTCACGAGCGCCGCCCCCAGCCTGGCCGCGCCGAAGAACAGCCCGAGCCACGGCAGGCCGTTGGGCGCGGCGACGGCCACCCGGTCCCCTGGGCGGATCCCCCAGGCGTCGAGGCCCGCCGCCACGTGGGCGGCCAGGCGGTCGAGGTCGCCGAAGGTGACGGGCTCACCGTTGACGACGAGGAACGCCCGCTCCGCGTCGTGGGCGGCCCGCCAGGCGAGCAGCTCGGGGATGGTCGAGGGCGCGTCAGCGGGCCGCGGGGTCGTCGCTCGTCGGTCGTCCGGTGCCGGCATGGTCCGATCGTGCTCGTGGCACCGCCCGGGCGCAAGAGCGCCGGCCCGGTGGGAGGACGGCCACGGAGTGGCATGCTGGGCCCCCGGCGGCGAGCGAACGGGCGGGACGTCGGAGCACGCGAGACGAACGGGGGAACGATGGCCGAGGAACGTCCGGAGCGGGCACTGCAGCTGCGCTCGCTGGTGACCCGCGCAGGCACGGTCGAGCTGTCCCTGGCCGAGGTCGAGGTGCCCGAGCCGTCCGAGGGCCAGGTGCTCGTGCGCGTGGAGGCGGCCCCGGTCAACCCCTCCGACCTCGGCCTGCTGCTCGCCGGCGCCGACGTGGCCAAGGCGGAGGCGTCCGGCACGACCGAGCGCCCGGTCGTCACCGCGCCGCTCGACGCCGGTGCCGCTCGTGCCGCCGCGGCGCGGGTCGGCGAGTCGATGCCGGTGGGCAACGAAGGTGCCGGCCGGGTGGTCGCGGCAGGTGCGAGCCCCGCCGCCCAGGCCCTGCTCGGCAAGCTCGTAGCCGTGGCCGGCGGCGCCATGTACTCACAGGTCCGCTGCGTCGACGCCGCCGCCTGCCTGGTGCTGCCGGACGGGGCGACCGCCGCGGAGGGTGCGGCGGCTTTCGTCAACCCGATGACGGCGCTTGGCATGGTCGAGACGATGCGGGCCGAGGGCCACACCGCCCTCGTCCACACGGCGGCGGCGTCCAACCTGGGCCAGATGCTCAACCGGCTCTGCCTCGAGGACGGGGTCCCCCTCGTGAACATCGTGCGGTCCCCGGCCCAGGTCGAGCTGTTGCGGGACGCCGGCGCCACCTACGTGTGCGACTCGAGCAGCGAGACCTTCATGGCCGACCTCACCGAGGCGCTCCGGGCGACGTCCGCGACCCTGGCCTTCGACGCGGTGGGCGGGGGGACGCTGGCCAGTCGCATCCTCACCGCCATGGAGGCCGCCCTGACCTCCGGGGCCGCCTTCAGCCGCTACGGGTCGACGGTGCACAAGCAGGTCTACCTCTACGGCTCCCTCGACCGGGGCCCGACGGAGCTGCGCCGCAGCTACGGGATGGCCTGGGGCGTGGGCGGCTGGCTGCTCACCCCGTTCCTCGTCGCCGCCGGGCCCGAGCGGGTCGAGGCGATGCGCCGGCGGGTGGCCGCCGGACTGACGACGACGTTCGCCAGCCACTTCTCCGACACGGTGACGCTCGCCGGCGCACTGGGCCTCGAGGCGCTCGCCGCCTACAGCCGCATGGGGACCGGCAGGAAGTACCTCGTCACGCCCAACGCGTGACGTCGCGACGGCTCGGCCGACCGGGTGCCGATGTGACCCTCGTGCCCGGCGGCCGGCCACGTGTGGGCTCGGGTGGGCTCGGGTAGCCTCGTCCCAGGGAGACGGCCGGAGGTGGTGGCCATGGGCGGGATCACCGGTGGGGCACTGCTGGCTCGGGCGCTCGAGGCCGAGGGCGTGTCGCTCGTGTTCGGCCTGCCGTCGCCGGAAGTCGACCCCCTGCTGGCGGCCCTGGACGACGTCGGCATCCGGCTGGTCTCGGTGCGTCACGAAGCGGCCGGCGTCCACATGGCGGAAGGCCTCTACAAGACCACTGGGCAGCTCGCGGCCGTGCTCGGCAACCCCGGCCCCGGGTCTGCGAACCTCGTGCCCGGCGTCCTCACCGCCCTCCACGAGGGGGTGCCGGTGGTCGCGATCAGCGCGCAGCACCGGCTCGGTGTCGTCTACCCGACCCCACCCTCGACCTTCCAGGGCCAGGACCAGCTCGACCTGTTCCGCCCGGTGGTGAAGTGGGGAGGTCCGATCTTCGAGTGGGCCCGCATCCCCGAGGTCGTGCGGCTCGCCTGCCGCGAGATGTGGAACGGCCGTCCCGGGCCGGTCCACCTCGAGGTGCCGGCGACCGTCCTCGCCGCGACCGGTGACGAGACCCTGGCGCCGGTGCACCTCCCGGGGGCCTCGCGCGGCACCGGGCCACAGGCTTCCGACGAGCAGCTCGCCGAAGCGACCAGGCTGCTCGCCGAGGCGCGCCGGCCCGTGGTGATCGCCGGCACCGGTGTGGACCGCTCCGGTGCCAACGACGCGTTGCTCGAGGTCGTCGACCTGCTCGGCTGCCCGGTGCTGACCACCACCGCCGGCCGTTCGACGGTGCGCTCCGACCATCCCTGCTACGTGTCGTCCGTCGGACCGGCTGCCGACGAGGTCCGGCGCGAGGCCGACGTCCTGCTGGTCGCCGGCTCGCGGCTGGGGAACCTCGGCCTCCCCTTCGACGACCACTGGGGCGACCCCGCGGGCCAGCGGCTCGTCCAGGTCGACGTCGACCCTCGGCACCTCGGCGTGACCCGGCCGCTCGCCCTCGGCATCCTCTCCGACGCCCGGGTCGCGCTCGAAGGCATCGCCGCCCGGCTCCGGACCGCGGCGGCCCGGCACCCGTACGATGCCGGTCTCCTCGCTCGCTACCGGGCGCTCGACCAGCAGGCGGCAGTGGCCATGGCTGCCCCGGTGCTCGCCTGGAGCGGGCCTGGGATCCACCCAGCACATGCCATGGGGGTGGTGGGCGCCGTCTTCGGCTCGGACGCGGTCTACACGGTCGACGGGGGAAACACCGCACTGTGGGCGCATGCCCTCCTGCCGCCGACGCGGCCGCGCTCGTACCACTCGATCCTCGAGCTGGGCATGCTCGGCACCGGCATCCCGTCGGCCATCGGGGCGAAGCTCGGTGCCCCGGGGCGGACCGTCGTCTGCGTGACGGGAGACGGTGCTGCCGGGTTCAACGTCATGGAGCTCCAGACGGCTGCCCGCGAGCGTGTGGACGTGACGGTCGTCGTCTTCGCCGAGGGGGCGTGGACCATGGAGGAGCCCGCCGAGCTCGCTGCCTACGGCCGGACGTTCGGCACGGCGCACGGCGAGGTCCGCTGGGACCTCGTGGCCACGGGCCTCGGGTGCCACGCTGCCTTCGTCGACCGGTTGGAGGACCTCGAGCCAGCCTTGCGCGAGGCCCAGACGTACGCCGGTCCGGCTCTCGTGTGCGTGCGGAGCGACCACGAGGCCAACCTCGCCGTCCCGCCCGAGGCGCTCACCCGGTTCTTCGAGGTCTACGCCGGGCCGACGCCGGGCTGAGCGACGACCGTTCCCGTCAGGCGACGAGCACCAGCGCGTGCGGGCCGACGGGGCTCGAGGTCGAGCGCCACCGCACGCTCGGGTCGAACAGGGAGGGGTCGGTGTTCGCCCGGTGCCGCCGCGCGATGGCGAGCAGCGAGTCGACCAGGGTGTCGGAGAGCAGGTGCGGCTCGAGGCCGAGCTCGACCAGCCCCGAGTGCGCGGCGTGGTAGTAGTGCTCGTCGGCCTCGACCCTCGGGTTGTCGACCGTGGTTATCGTGACGTCGCCGCCGGCGGTCTCCTTGACCGTCGCCGCGATGTCGCGGACCGAGAGCTCCTCGGTGAACTGCTTGAACACGCGGAACTCCCCGGGGCGCGCCGGGTGCTCGCAGGCGATGCGGATGCACTCGACGGTGTCGCGGACGTCGAGCATCCCGCGCGTCTGGCCCCCGGAGCCGTAGACGGTGAGCGGGTGGTCGCAGACCGCCTGCACCACCATGCGGTCGACCACGGTGCCGAACACGGCGTCGTCGCCACGCCGCCCGAAGTCGTCCACCACGTCGACCTCGTGGCCGCAGTGGTCGGGGCACCGGTGTGGTGTCGCCGTCCGACGACGCGCTCGGGTGCCACGGATCGCGGGGTGCCGACGGCTAGATTCTGTATTCCGTGTCGGTTCCTGCGTCGATGTCGGCGAGTGCAGGGTGTGGTGAGGGCGGCGCTCCAGCGCGAACCGCGTCCGTGCGCGAGGCGCGCGCCCAGGCCCGCCGGGCCCGCCGTTGGAGCGTCGGCGTGACCTCCGGGCGGCGTCCCCGGCACCGGATGGCCGTGCTGGGCAGCGTCCTCCTCGTCGTGGCGCTGGCTGTCGTCGGCGCGGCGCCGGCAGGGGCGGCGCCGATCGGCTCCGAGAAGGCGCAGGTCGGTGCCGACCAAGCCCAGGCCACCCAGCTCCAGCAGCAGATCGCCCAGGAGGGTGCCACGCTCCAGCGCCTCGTCACGCGTTACGACCAGGCGGTGGCGCACGACGCGAGCATCGAGGCGCAGATCGCGACCACCCAGGCCCGGGTGGCCTCCGACCGCCAGGCGACCGCCGCCGCCGACGCCCGGCTGCGGCGGCTCGCGCTCGACGCCTACACGGGCGGCACCGCCGGCGGCACCCTGCCGGCGTGGTTCGCCACGACCAACCTGACGTCGCTGGCGGTCGACCACGAGTACACGGACCTCGCCGCCGGCAGCCTCACTGCCGCCGTCGCCGCCGTCGAGGCAGACCAGCACCGGACCCAGGCCGCCGAGGCCGGCCTGCGGACGCAGGAGGCGGAGGCCAGGGCCACCGCGAAGCTCCTCGTCTCGCAGCGCCAGGCCGCGCAGTCCGCCCTCGACCAGCAGAACGCCCGCCTGGCCCAGGTCCACGGGAACGTCCAGGCGCTGCTGGCCTCGATCGCCCAGCAGGAGCAGGCGCAGCAGCTCGCCGCCGAGAAGGCGCTTGCGGCCAAGCAGGCGGCCGCCGCTGCGGCCGCTCGGGCAGCGGCTGCTGCCGCGGCTGCTGCCGCGGCCCAGCGGAGCTCCTCCGCCGGCTCGCCGTCGGGCGGAGGTGCGCCGGTCGGGGGAGGCCAGCCCGTCACGGTGGCGGTCCACCCGTCCCCGGGCAGCTACACGAACCCGCTCGCGTCGGTGCGGGGCATCGTTCCCGAGCGGGTCGACCAGGGTGTCGACTACAGCGGCTACGGCCCGATCGTGGCCCTGGGTGACGGGACGGTGCTGAGCACGACCAACAGCGGGTGGCCGGGCGGCACCTTCATCGCCTACCGGCTGTCCGACGGGCCCGCGGCAGGGCTCGTGGTCTACGCCGCCGAGGACATCCTGCCGACCGTGTCAGTGGGCGAGCACGTCACCGCCGGCACGACGCTCGGCACCATGTACGAGGGGCCCGACGGCATCGAGACCGGGTGGGCGGACTCCTCGGGGGACGGGGTGTCGATGGCCCGCCAATCGGGGCAGTGGACGGGAGCCAACTCGACCGCGTACGGCGCCAACTTCTCCCAGCTGCTCGCCTCCCTGGGCGCTCCGCCGGGGATCCTGCAGAACAACCCACCGACGGGGCAGCTGGCGCCCGGCTGGCCGACGTTCTGAGCGTGCCGCGCGCTCGCGCAGGCGTCACGTGCCCGACCGAGCCCCTCGTCGCAACGGCGCCGTCGGCCGCCGCGGGAACTGCCGTCCGGACGTGGCAGCACCCTTCGGAGTGGCGGCGCTGTGTCGCCTATGGCCCCAACCTCACGCGCACGACGCTGACGGCGCTGGTGGTGGGGACGGTCCTCTTCGGCATCAACCACCTGCCGGCGGCGCTCCACGGACGAGCGAGCGTCGCTGCCTGGGTAGGGACCGGCCTCTCCTTCGTCGTGCCGTTCGTCGTGGCGAACGTCGGTCTGCTCGTGGCCACCCGGCAGCCGCGTGAGCTGGCCCGCGCGACCGCGGCGTCACCCGACGGCGGGCGGCCGACGTGGTGCCGATGGCGCGAGGTCCCCCGTTGCGTCCTCCACCTGCCCCACCTCGGACGGACCTCGCTGACCGCGCTCGTCGTGGGGACCCTGTACTTCGCGGTCAACCACCTCGCCACCGTCGTCGGCGGCCACGCCACGGGGGCGACCTGGCTGGCCAGCGGGGTGACCTACCTGGTCCCCTTCGCCGTGTCGAACATCGGGATCGTGCTGGGGAGCCGACGCGTCGAGGGACCCGACCTCTCGCCGGGCTCACGGATCGCAACCGGCTCGTGACGGGGTCGGGACGGGTCCTGCTCCCCGCAGTGGCCCGCCCCGTCCGCACGCTGGCTCTTCGGAGCCCGTCGCGACGACGTGCGACCGCACCGCCACATCGTGAGACGAGTCTCACTCGCGTCCAATGGCCGTCTCATGTCGCGGCCTCATGCTGACAACATGGACACAACGAAGAGACTGCTCGCCCGCCGCTCCTACAAAGGCGTCGTCGCCGTCACCGGAAGCGTGCTCGGCGTGGCCGGGCTCGCCGCCGGCTCGCTCAGCGTCGCGAGCGGCAGCGGTCCGAGGCCACCACTCGCCATGCGCCTCGCCGCCGCCTCCGCGCCGGGACCGGCCGCCGCCGACCAGGCTGCGCTCGCCTACGTCGCCGTGCACGACCCAGGTGCCGGGACCGCCACGGTGCTGAAGACCGAGCCCGACGTCGAGCGCGGTGTCGCCGTCTACGACGTCCGCGTCGTGGCCCCCGACGGGGCCATCTTGGTCGTCCACGTCCAGCGCTCGAACGGCGTGGTGCTGGGCGCCGACCTCGCCGAGCGGCAGACGTCGCCCACGATCTCGACGACCGCCGCCACCACGCCGCCGCCGACCGTGCTGCCCCAGCCGCCGGCCGTGCTGCCCCAGCCGCCGGCCGGTCCCACGACCCAGCCCCCACCGGCTGCGCAGCCCCCTGTCCCGGTCGAGGCCCCCCAGCCGGTCGAGGCCCCCCAGCCGGTCGAGGCCCCCCAGCCGGTCGAGGCCCCCCAGCCGGTCGAGGCCCCCCAGCCGGTCGAGGCCCCCCAGCCGGTCGCATCCTCGGGTTCGTCGCCGGACCACCAGGGCGCTTCGAACGACCAGAAGGACTCGACGACCGTTGGCTCCACCACGACGGGCGACCGCGGGACGACCGGACAGGCCGGCACGCAGGCGAAGATCAGCTCGACGGGCTCGGGCCAACAGGGCACGGGGTCCGGGACGAGCGGGCAGTCCGGGACGAGCTCGAAGGGCAGCGACCACTGACCCGGGCCGGACGGTCGACCTGGGGCCCGGGCGGAGTCGCCGCGCTTCGGCGGACGACCTGGCCAGCGCAACCCCCTTCGCTCGGCACCGGTCGTCGTGACCGGCTCTCCGTGCTGCCGCCGTGATCCGTCGAGCCCGCCGCTCCGACCGTCCCGGTGTTCCCGCATGCCTGCTCCCCGGCCTCCGACGCTCGCGGCGCCCTCGTCCTGACGCCGGACCAGCGTCGTCGGGGGCGGGCACGGCGTCCGGGGCGCGCCCGGTGATCGCCCACCGGGCGGAACCTGTCGGCCCGTCGGTCCGTCTCTGATGGAGACGGGCGTCGCGAGGGCCCCGGTCGGGAAGGAGCGTGGGATGGCATCGATGGGGTACCTGGCACGCCACATGGCCTCGGTCGCAGGGACGCTGGCAGCGGCGACGGCCCTCGCCGCGTGCGGCGGTCCCGGGGGAGCGTCGGGCCAGTCCGGTGTGGCGGCCGTCCACCGCGGACCGGGTGCCGGGGGCACGTCGGGTGCCGGGGGCACGGGGTCTGCGGCCTCGACGCCGGTGACGGCGAGCCCCGGCACGGGGGCCTCGGCGACGACTGCTCCGAGCTCGGGAACGGGTCCTGGAGCCAGCACCCCACCAGCCGGCTCGTCGGGTGGCGGCCCGGTGCTGATCGTCCACAACGCCGACGGCGCGGTCACCTTCGACGGGGAGCGCCCGGGCACCATCGACTTCAGCGTCGACTCCAGTAACATCGTCACCCACCTGACCTGGAGCGCCTGGGGGCCGACCGGCGCCACCGGGACCGGAACGCTGATGGCGAACAACTGCCGGCCGAACTGCGCGCAGGGGACCGTGACCCCGGTGCCCACGACGGTCACCCTGAGCGGCGTGAGCCACGGGCACTTCACCGCCCTGACCGAGCGCTCCGCCAGCGGCACCCGGCACTACCACTACCCTTCGTACTGGGCGTCCGGCGCCTCGTGAGCGCGGGGCTGCCCGACCCGGACCTTTCGCCCGGTGCGCCGGGCGGGCAGTGCCGGGGCCAGCCAAGCGGCCGGGCGCCGGCAGCGTTCGTCACCGCGGCGACCGGGGACGACAGACGCGGGGAGCCGGCCGCCGCGCACGCCGGCGACGACCGGACCGCCATCCGACGAGGGACTCGAATGCCCATCCACCGATCCCGCCCGGCACCAGGTCGACGCCGTGGCGTCGGCGGGGTGACGGCCGACTTCGAGCGGTTCGTCGCGGAGTCCGGCGACCGGCTGTTCCGCCTGGCGGTGGTGTTGAGCGCCGACGTCCGCGCCGGTGAGGACCTCTACCAGCTGGCGATGGAGCGCCTGGCGACCCACTGGTCACAGGTCGGCAGCCCCGAGGCGTGGACCCGACGGGTGATGCACAACCTGTCCGTGGACCGTCACCGCGCCCGCCAGGCCCGCCCACCGGAGGTGGCCCAACCGGAGTGGCTCGACCCGGCCGACGCCCGGGCGGCCGAGCCGATGGATGCCGTCGAGGTCCGCCCCGCCCTGTTCGAGGCCCTGGCGGACCTGAGCGACGCCCAGCGGCTGGTGGTGGCGCTGAGGTACCTGGAGGACCGCAGTGAGGCGGACGTGGCCGCGTTGCTCGGAATGCCGCTCGGCACGGTCAAGAGCACCGCGTCGCGAGCGGTGGCCCGCCTCCGCGGGCACCCCGCCCTCGCCGGGCTCCTGCCGTCCGAGGAGGCCGCCGGCTGATGCCCCGTCCCGACGAACCGACCGGGAGCGCCCCGATGGCCGGCGAGCACGACCAGCTCCGCACCCTGCTGCGACAGGCCACGAGCGACCTCCGAGCGCCCGAGGTCCACGTGCGGCCCTCCGGCGCGGTGGTGGTGCCCCTGCCGACCGCCGCGCCGCACCCCAGCTGGCGCCGGCGCCGGGTGCTGCACACGGCGGCAGCGGCGGCCGTCGGCGCCGCCGTGGCCACGGCTGCCGTCCTCGGCGCCGGCCGGACGTCCCCCACGCCGGGCGGGGCCAGGGCGGCGGCACCGGTGGCCGGTCCGGCCGTGCTCGACCGCCTGGCTGAGAGCGTGCAGAGCCTTCCCGCTCCCACGCAGCGCTACGCCGTGCAGGTGGAGCAGCAGACGGAGGGCGGCAGCAGCTACCGCAAGGCCACCGTCGTCGACCGGCGCACCGGGGACACCTGGACCTACCAGCAGGGCGACGGCGTCCCCACCTCGCTGCCGATGGCCCCCCACTTCGTGCCGACCGAGGCGCAGTTGCAGGCCCGGTACCCCACGGATCGCGCCGAGCTGCGCAAGGCCCTCGTCGCCCAGGCGGTCGCCGACACCGGCACGCCCGGCCTCAGCGCCCAAGACCTGGCGGTCACCCAGGCCATCGACACCCTGTGGAACCCCCTCGTGCAGCCGGCCCTGCGCGCCGCCCTGGTGTCGGTCATCGCCCGGTCCCCGGGCATCGCGGTGGACGCCCAGGCCACCGACGCGCTGGGCCGGCGGGCGATCCGGATCACCTACGTCGCCGCGTCGCTGCACCAGCGCCTGTCCGTCTACCTCGACCCGGCCACCGGGGACGTGCTGCAGACCTCGCAGCGGTCCACCTCCGCGACCAGCCCCGCCGGCATGTCGCACGGGAGCGACGTCTACCTGCAGCAGTACTGGACCAACACCCCGCCCACCGTGGACCCGCTCGGCCACTGACCGGACGGCGGTCCCCCGGGTCGCCTCGTCGCGCCACAGGCCCCTTCGTGCCACGGGCCGCTCGGCGTGCGGTGGCTCTGGTGAGGGTCCCGGTCAGGCCCGCTACCCGCCCGGCGGCGATCGGACAGCGTCGGCTACGTTCGCGACCGGCATCGGGGGAGCCACGCCCCGTCGACGATCATCGGAGGCCGGCTATGACCACGACGACCCGCACCGTTTCAGACCCGAGGGGCATGATCTTCATCGACCCCGTCGCCTACAGCGACCAAGAGGCGTGGCACGCCGTGGCGGA
>JAJZLP010000009.1 GCA_021803325.1 Actinomycetes bacterium | reverse complement strand
GACCGGCCGATCGTCGAAGCTACCAGCGTGGAGCGGGTTGGTGGGTTCGAAGTGCCCGCGGGATGGGGGCGCGTGCCCGGGGCTACCGCCGAGGGGTGCGCTGGCGGGACGGGAGCGGGGAGCGCTGGCGTGTGCGCACCGATCGAATGGTGGCACTACCGTTGGTCGGATGCGTCGCATGCACTCCGCACTGTCCGTAGCCGCTGCCTTGCTGATGGTGGCTGTGACCGGGGTGACGGCGGGGGGCTCGGCATCGGCTGCGCCACGCCATGCAGGGGCGGCCGGACCGTCTGGCCGGGGCAGCCGTGCCGTCGGCTGGCCTGTGGCGTCCCGGCCGGCACCGGCTGGCAATTCGGCGTCCGCCGACAGCCCGTACCCGGTGGTCTACAGCGTGGCCGCTGCCGCCCCGGAGGTGCTCGCCGACCCGACCGGGGCACCGGCGGGGGCCAACAATTGGTCCTGCAAGCCGAGCTCGGCGCATCCCCGTCCGGTCGTGCTGGTCCACGGGATCCTGGCCACCATGGCTGAGAACTGGGCCACGCTCTCACCCCTGCTCGCCGACAACGGCTACTGCGTGTTCGCCTTCACCTACGGGCTCGACCCCGGTGAGGACGTGGTGGGCGGCCTGCAGATGATGCAGCAGAGCAGCTATCAGCTGGCAGCGTTCGTCGACCGGGTGGTGGCCGCCACCGGGGCCAGCAAGGTCGACCTGGTCGGTCACTCCGAAGGCACGGTGATGCCCCAGTACTACCTGAAGTTCCTGGGCGGGGCGGCCATGGTCTCCCGGTTCGTGGCGATCGCCCCCCTGTACCAGGGCACCACCCTGTCCGGGCTGGTCATGCTGATCAACGCCCTCGAGCGAGCGTTCCCCGCCCTGACCCAGCCGATCCAGTCGGCCGTCGCCACCTTCTGCGGCGCATGCCAGGAGCTCCTGCAGGGCTCCGGCTTCCTCCACCTGCTGTACGCGGACGGCGTCACGGCCGTGCCCGGCGTCACCTACACCACGATCATGACCCGCTACGACGAACTGGTGACGCCGTACACGTCCGGCCAGCTCAACGCACCCAACGCCACGAACCACGTGGTGCAGGACCAGTGTCCCGTCGACTTCTCCGAGCACGTCACCCTGGCGGTCGACCCCGTCGCAGCCCAGGACGTGCTGAACGCGCTCGATCCCGCCCAGGCGCAGCCGGTGCCGTGCACCTTGGTGCTGCCCCTGGTCGGGGCGCCGTGGTATCCCTGACCCGCTGGGCCGGCGGGTCGTCCCGGCGGGTGGCTGAGGGTCCTGGCGGGTGGCCCCGTCCGGGCTTCTCCCCAGGTGCGGGGGCCGGCCCTGGTCAAGCCGGTTCTCCTGGGATCGCCGGGTCCGCAGCGGTCGGCTCATGCCGCCGTAAGGTCTGACCCGGTAGCGTTGGGCCGTGCTCGCGCTGCTCAACCCCACGACGCTGGTCGCATCGTCCGGCTACGCCGCTGTCTTCTTTCTGTCGGTGCTGCAGTCCTGTTGCGTGCCCACATCGTCGGAGCTGACCCTGGGCTTCGCCGGCGTGCTCGCCGCCGAGGGCAAGCTGAGCCTGCCCGGGGCCATCGCCGCTGGCGTCGCCGGTGAGCTGGTCGGCGCCTTCGTGGCCTGGTTCATCGGCCGCAGCGCCGGTCGTGCCGTCGTGGACCGCTTCGGCAAGTACATCCTGTTGAGCCATCACGATCTTGACCGCGCTGAGCAGTGGTATGACCGCCATCAGCGCTGGGGTGTGTTCGGCAGTCGGCTGCTTCCGGTCATCCGCAACTTTGTCGCACTCCCGGCAGGCATCGCCGAGGTGCCCGCCGTCCGCTTCGGCGTGCTCACCTTCTTCGGGTCGCTCATCTGGGACTCGGCCATGGCCGGGATCGGGTACGGCGTTGGCGGTCGGTGGCAGGCCATCATGCATGGGTTCAGCGATGCCGGGTACGTGCTGGGTGCCCTCGCCGTCGCCGCGATCGCCTTCGTGATCGCGCACCGGTACCGCTCGTACAAGTCGGCGACCGGCGAGCGGGGACCGATCGGGGCGCACGCACCGGGCGCAGCACGCCACGCTGAGGCCCAGAAGGTGCCGGTGCCCGCCGCCGATCGGATGCCGATGGCGTCGGCGGACGAGCCTGCGGCCGTCAAGCGCCAGCTGCCCCCGCCGGCTGTACGGATCATCCGCCGGGAGCCCGCAGCTGGCGAGTAGGGGTCGCCGGCCACCGAGGTCGATCCCCGCCCGGAGGTTGCGCCCGGAGCCCCGGATGATGGGAAGCTCGGCTGGCCGGTCGCTGGAACAGGCGCTCCGCGCAACGGGAACCTGGCTGGTTCGTGGCAGTCGCAGCCGGTTCGTGGCAGCCGCAGCCGGCTCCTGTCAGCCGCAGCCGGCTCCTGTCAGCCGCAGCCGGTTCGTGGCAGCGGCAACCGGCTCCTGTCAGCCGCAGCCGGTTCGTGGCAGCCGCAGCCGGCTCCTGTCAGTCGCAGCCGGTTCGTGGCAGC
The DNA here is from genome assembly GCA_021803325.1 of Actinomycetes bacterium. Taxonomy (GTDB): domain Bacteria; phylum Actinomycetota; class Acidimicrobiia; order Acidimicrobiales; family UBA8190; genus JAJZYI01. The sequence goes on along the minus strand of JAJZLP010000009.1, from coordinate 8,070 downwards.
CGCAGCCGGCTCCTGTCAGTCGCCGTCGCCAGATCTCAGTGCGTCCCCAATCCTCCGGTCGACTGTCCATCGCGAGGGATCCGTGTGGTGCTCGCGAGCCCACGACACGGTCATCGGATCGCTGCCCGCACGTTCCAGCAGCGCGGCGCCGACCTGGTCGTGGGTGAGGTAGAGCCGGACCAGGTCCCTCCAGCGCCGCCATCGGCTTGCCGTGGCGGTTCCGGTGGGCTGGGCCGCCAGGCGACGGCGGCCGACGGCGACGGCTGCTGCGGTCACCGCCACCCGGGCGAACGTGCCGAGATCCGATTCGACCTTGCCGACGTCGTGCAGCAGCGCGCTTGCCAGTACGGCGCGTCCCGGTGGGTCGCCGCCGTCACCACCGGCATGGCGGTCCCCGAGGAGCCCGGCGGCGTGGCGAGCCACCCCGACGGCATGGCGTCGGTCGGGTCCGGACATGCGATCCCAGAGCACCTGCTCCCCAGGCAGCAGGCAGGCGCGCGCCCACGCTTCGTCGGCTGTCGAGGGCCCTGCCGGTGACAGCGCGCCGAAGAACCGTGCCGCCAGGTGACGCAGCGAGCCGAACTCACGGGCGAGACCCATCGGGACCGCAGCGTACGCGCTGCGGACCGGAGCCGGGACGTCCGCAGCAACAGCGGCTGGGGGCTGCACCCGGGTTGCCATCCGGTTTCCTCGGCTGGCGGGCGGAGCCGGCAGGCGAGATCCTCCTTCGGAGGGCGCCGCCCGGGCGCCTGTGGCCTTTCAGCTCGCTGGCCTGGTCCGATGGAGACCTCCTTCCACCTCCGGGCCGTGGGAAACGTCAGGCAAGCACGACCACATCGGCCGGTCAGCGTGACGAGGTCGGCCGGTCAGCGTGACCACATCGGCCGGTCAGCGTGACCAGGTCGGCCAGTCAGCGTGACCAGGTCGGCCAGTCGGGCGCGCCGACGGCCTGGGAGGGGAACCGAAAGCCGTCCGCGTGCCGGACCTCCGACCGGGGGATGACGCCGCCGAGCCGGCTCTGGTCCGACAGCCGTCGGATCCGGTAGCCGGCTGCCCGGTCGAGGACCTCGTCGACGACGAACCCGTGGGCCCACGAACCGGTGAACCGGGTGCGGACGGAGACTGCCGTACCCGGCTGGATGTGCGCGACGGCGCGATCGACCATGTGAGCGTGTATCGGCACCGCCGCCCGGAAACTGAAGCGATTTGTCGGGGCGGGTTAACGTGGCCCCGGTGATCGATCCTGACGGATACCACGGTGCCGACCCGTGGCCGGTCCTGGTGCCCGCCGTCGACCGGTCGTCGGTGGCATGGCAGCGCAACGCCGAGCACCACCGATCCCTCGCCGATGACCTGCACCGCCAGCTCCGCGTGGCTGCCGCCGGTGGGCCGGAGCCAGCCCGCCGCCGGCACGCGGCACGCGGCAAGCTGCTGCCACGCCAGCGCCTCGACGCGCTCCTCGACCCGGGATCGCCGTTCCTGGAGCTGTCGCCGCTCGCCGCCCACGGCCTGTACGACAACCAGGCGCCCGCCGCCGGCATCATCACCGGCGTCGGCCGGGTGTCGGGGCGTGAGTGCGTGGTGGTGGTCAACGACGCCACCGTCAAAGGCGGTACGTACTTCCCCATGACGGTGAAGAAGCACCTGCGCGCCCAGGAGGTCGCACTGGCCAACCGCCTGCCCTGCGTCTACCTGGTCGACTCCGGTGGTGCCTACCTGCCGGCGCAGGACGAGGTCTTCCCCGACCGCGAGCACTTCGGGCGCATCTTCTACAACCAGGCGACGATGTCTGCCGCCGGTATCGCCCAGATCGCCGCGGTGCTGGGGTCGTGCACCGCCGGCGGCGCCTACGTGCCGGCCATGAGCGACGAGGCGATCATCGTGCGGGGCCAGGGGACGATCTTCCTCGGGGGCCCGCCCCTGGTGAAGGCAGCCACGGGGGAGGTCGTCTCCGCCGAGGACCTCGGCGGTGGGGAGCTGCACGCTCGCCGGTCGGGCGTGACCGACCACCTGGTCGACGACGACCGGGCCGCGCTCGTGCGTGTCCGGCAGATCGTCGCGACCCTGGCCCCGCGCACGCCGAGCCCGTGGGACACGGCCCCGGTCGAGGACCCTGCGGTCGCGACCGGAGACCTCGTCGGCGTGGTGCCCGCCGACAGCCGCACCCCGTACGACGTGCGTGACGTCGTGGCCTGCATCGCCGACGGCTCGCGCCTGCTCGAGTTCAAGGCCGAGTACGGGTCGACGCTGGTGTGCGGCTTCGCCCGGGTGTGGGGGCACCCGGTGGGGATCGTGGCCAACAACGGCATCCTGTTCTCGGAGTCGGCGCTCAAGGGTGCGCACTTCGTGGAGCTGTGCGATCGACGCCGTGTCCCGCTCGTGTTCCTGCAGAACATCAGCGGTTTCATGGTGGGTCGTGACTACGAGGCCGGGGGGATCGCCAAGCACGGCGCCAAGATGGTGACGGCGGTCGCCTGCGCCCGCGTGCCCAAGCTGACCGTGGTCGTCGGCGGCAGCTTCGGGGCCGGCAACTACTCGATGTGCGGGCGCGCCTTCGGACCCCGGTTCCTGTGGATGTGGCCCAACGCCCGCATCTCGGTGATGGGCGGCGACCAGGCTGCCGGGGTGCTGGCCACCGTCCGGCGCGACGCTGCGGAGGCCCGGGGCGAGCCGTTCGACGCGGCCGAGGAAGAAGCGTTCACGGCGCCGATCCGCCAGCAGTACGAGGATCAGGGCCACCCCTACTACGCCACTGCCCGCCTGTGGGACGACGGCGTCATCGACCCGCTCGACACGCGCCGCGTCCTCGGCCTCGCTCTTTCAGCTGCCGCGAACGCGCCGCTCGACCCCGTCGGCTACGGCGTCTTCCGGATGTGAGCCCGATGTTCGGTTCGGTCCTGGTGGCACATCGCGGCGAGATCGCCGTGCGCATCGTTCGCACCTTGCATGCCCTCGGTGTGGAGGCCGTCGCCGCCTACGGCGACGGAGACCGCGACGCCCTCCACGTGGCCGTCGCCGACCGGGCCGTCCGGTTGGGGCCGGCGTCGCTGGCGGAGAGCTACCTTGACCCCCGCCGTGTCGTGGACGCTGCAGTGCGGAGCGGAGTCGACGCCGTGCACCCCGGCTACGGGTTCCTGTCGGAGAACGCGGCGCTTGCCGCGGCCGTGACCGGCGCCGGCCTGGTGTGGATCGGGCCGCCGGCATCGGCCATCGAGGTCATGGGGGACAAGATCCGGGCCAAACGCGCCGCCGCAGCCGCCGGCGTGGCGGTCGTGCCCGGGCTCGACGAACCGGCTCGCACCGACGGCGAGCTGGTCGACGCCGCCGCGGCCGCCGGCTACCCCGTGCTGATCAAGCCGTCTGCCGGCGGTGGGGGCAAGGGCATGCGCCGGGTCGACGATCCCGCTGACCTGCTGGCGGCGGCGGCCTCGGCGCGTCGCGAGGCGCTGGCCGCCTTCGGCGACGACACGTTGTTCGTGGAGCATCTGGTGGAGCGGCCCCGCCACATCGAGATCCAGGTGCTCGCCGACCGCTACGGCAACGTGGTCCACCTCGGGGAACGCGAGTGCAGCCTGCAGCGCCGCCACCAGAAGATCGTGGAGGAGGCACCGTCCCCGCTGGTCGACGAGGCGATGCGGTCGGCCATGGGGGCGAGCGCGGTCGCGGTGGCCCGTGCTTGTGGCTACGAAGGAGCAGGCACCGTCGAGCTCGTGGTGCGCGGTGACCAGCCCGACGCGTACTACTTCTTGGAGATGAACACGCGGCTGCAGGTCGAGCACCCGGTGACCGAGATGGTGACCGGCCTCGACCTCGTCGAGTGGCAGCTGCGGATCGCCGCCGGTGAGCCGCTGCCGCTCGCCCAGGACGACGTGCGGCTGTCGGGCCACGCGGTGGAGGCTCGGGTGAACGCCGAGGACCCCGCCCGTGGCTTCCTGCCGGCCACCGGCACGGTGGTGGGCCTGGTCGAGCCGGCCGGCCCGGGCATCCGGGTGGACAGCGGCGTGGCCGAGGGCAGCGTTGTGGGGACCGTGTTCGACCCCCTGCTGGCCAAGGTCGTGGCCTGGGCACCAGACCGCGCTGGCGCGCTGCAGCGCCTCGACCGGGCCCTGGGCGAGCTGTCCGTGCTGGGCGTGGCGACGAACACGTGGTTTCTCCGCCAGCTGCTGCGCCACGGCGATGTCGTCGCCGGCCGGTTGCACACCGGGCTGGTCGAGGACGTCGCCCCGCAGCTGGCTGCCGTCCCGGCTGCACCGGACTCGGCAGTGCTGGTGGCGGCGGCCCTGGCGCACGTGGCGGCACACCGGCCTGGCGGGGATCGGATCGACCCGTGGGACGTCGCCGACGGCTGGCGGGTGACGGGTCGGGCCGAGATGCTCATCCCGCTGCGCCTGGGCGACACGGTCGTTGACGTGGGCGTGACCGACGTGGGCGCAGCCGATGTGCATGGAGCCGGTGCACACGGGGCTGGTGGGGGTGCTGCCGACGCGCATGGCACCGATGCGCATGGGGCCGGTGTGGGCGTCGCCGATGTGCATGGCGCCGGTGTGGGTGTGACCGGCAGGGGTGCGGGCCGGCCCGGTGCGGGCCGGGTGCCGGTCTGGGCCCGAGTGCGCGTGCCGGAGGCAGTGGTGACGGCGTCGGCCGATCTGGCTGGGGCGTCGCTCGTCTGCGACGTGGATGGGCTGTCGGCTCGCTGGCGTGTTGCCAGGGACGGCGACGACCTGTGGCTCGGGCGCGAGGGGTACGCCTGGCGGGTGCGAACCGGCCGTGGCCCCGCTCGCGTCGCCGCAGCCGGGCGTGGCGCCGGTGGACCGGTGTTGAGCCCGATGCCGGGAGTGGTCCGGGACGTGTCGGTGCACCTCGGTGCGGCGGTGGTCGCCGGACAGGTCCTGGCCCTGCTCGAGGCGATGAAGATGGAGTACCCCGTCGTCGCACCGGTTGACGGGACCGTCACCGAGCTGACGGTGGCCGTGGGCGACACCGTCGCGCTGGACCAGGTGCTTGTCGTGGTCGAGGCGCGACCTGGCGGGGCGCCAGGCGAGGCGGCTCCTGAGGCCGGGGTGCCGGCCGTCGGGGTGCCTGCCGTCGGGGTGCCTGAGGCTGGCGTGGCGCCTGCTGAAGTGCGAGCTGTCGGGGTGCCGGCCGTCGGGGTGACCGGCAGCGGGCCGGCGAACGCTGCGTCGCCGGCCGGCGGGGTGGAGCCGTGAGGAACCCGACGGTCCATCGGGCGCCTGGCTTGCCGCCGCAGGTGACCATCTACGAGGTCGGTCCACGAGACGGTCTGCAGAACGAGCCGGCGCTGGTCCCGCTCGCCACCAAAGCTCGCTTCGTCGCCGGTCTGGTGGCCGCCGGTCTGCGCACGGTCGAGGCCACCAGCTTCGTGAGCCCCCGGTGGGTGCCGCAGCTGGCCGACGCGGACCAGCTGCTCGCCATGCTGCCCCGGCCCGCTGGGGTGCGGTACCCGGTGCTCGTGCCGAACCGTGCTGGCCTGGATCGGGCGCTGCGGGCCGGCGCCGACGACGTGGCGGTGTTCGCCAGTGCCACCGAGACGTTCGCCCGTCGCAATCTCGGCCGCGGTGTCGACGAGGTGCTGGCCATGGCGGAGCCGGTAGCGGTGCAGGCCCGGCTGTCCGGTCTGCGCGTCCGCGGGTACGTGTCCATGTGCTTCGGCGACCCCTGGGAGGGCGACGTCGCCGTGGCGAAGGTGGTCGAGGTCGCCACCCGGTTGGCTGCCATGGGATGCGAGCAGGTGAGCATCGGGGACACGATCGGCGTGGCCACGCCGGGGCAGGTCCACGACGTGCTCGACGCGCTGGACGGGGCAGGGATCGGGGGGCGACGGGTTGCGGTGCACTTCCACGACACGTACGGCCAGGCCCTGGCCAACACGCTGGCCGCCCTGCAGTGCGGCGTGACCACCGTCGACGCGTCGGCAGGCGGGCTCGGCGGCTGCCCGTTCGCCCGCAGCGCGACCGGCAACCTGGCCACCGAGGACCTGGTGTGGATGCTGGACGGGTTGGGGGTGGACACCGGTGTCGACCTGGACGCGCTGGTCGCCACCAGCAGCTGGCTGGCGGGTGAGCTCGGTCGGCCGAGCCCGTCGCGAGTGGTGCAGGCGCTGGCCGTCGACGGCTCGGCTGGCGGGGACCGGACTGGGCAGCCGGGCACGGCAGCGCCCGCGACCGGCGGGTCCGGAGCCGAGGTGACAGGCCGCGCGATGGGGACGGACCGCGCCGAGGTGACAGGCCGCGCGATGGGGACGGACCGCGCCGAGGTGACAGACCGAGCGATGGGGACAGGTCGAGCGATGGGAACGGGTCGAGCGATGGGGACGGACCGAGCGATGGGGACAGGTCGAGCGATGGGGACAGGTCGAGCGATGGGGGCAGATCGTTGACGACGTGCCCAGCGAGGACGCTGCCGGCCGTGGCGCGCCGGCCCCGTACGTCGCGAGCCCAGGCGGCACGGGTGAGGCCAGTGGCTTGCGGCCAGCCGGAGGCCTGGCGATGACGGCACCTGTCGCCGGGGATGACGTGGAGCTCGACGCCGAGCACCGGGAGCTGCGCGAGACGGTCCAGCGCTTCGCGCGCACCGAGGTCGCTCCGGTGATCGGGGACTACTACGAGCGCGAGGCGTTCCCCTACGACCTGGTGGCCGCCATGGGTGCGATGGGCCTGTTCGGCCTGCCGTTCCCCGAGGAGCACGGGGGCATGGGCGGTGACTACCTGGCGCTGTGCCTCGCCATCGAGGAGCTGGCGCGCGTCGACTCGTCGCTCGCCATCACCTTGGAAGCCGGTGTCGGGCTCGGTGCCATGCCCATCTACCGGTTCGGGACCGACGCGCAGCGCCAGCAGTGGCTGCCCCGTATGTGCAGTGGCGAGATGCTGGGTGCGTTCGGTCTGACCGAGCCGGGTGGGGGCTCCGACGCCGGGGCCACGAGAACCACGGCGCGCCGCGACGGCGACGACTGGGTGATCGACGGCTCCAAGGCGTTCATCACGAACTCGGGCACCGCCATCACCGGCGTGATCACGGTCACCGCCGTGACCGGCCGGAGCGGCGACCGGCCGGAGATCTCCGCCATCATGGTGCCGTCCGGCACGCCGGGGCTGGTGGTCGCCCCGCCGTACTCCAAGGTGGGTTGGCTCGCTTCGGACACCCACGAGCTGTCGTTCGCCGACGTGCGGGTTCCCGCCGGGAACCTCCTGGGGGAGAAGGGCCGGGGGTATGCGCAATTCCTGCGGATCCTCGACGAAGGGCGGATCGCCATTGCTGCGCTGGCCGTCGGCCTGGCCCAGGGGTGTGTCGACGAGTGCCTGCGCTACGCCGCCGACCGCCACGCCTTCGGGCACCCGATCGGGTCCTACCAGGCGATGCAGTTCAAGATCGCCGACATGGAGGTGCGTACCCACGTGGCTCGCCTGGCCTGGCGGCACGCGGCGCAGCTCCTCGCGCACGGCGTGCCGTTCAAGCGCCAGGCGTCGATCGCCAAGCTCGTCGCCTCGGATGCGGCCATGGCCAATGCGCGGGACGCGACCCAGATCTTCGGCGGGGCAGGTTTCGTCAACGACACGCCAGTGGCCCGCTTCTACCGTGACGCCAAGATCCTGGAGATCGGCGAGGGAACGTCCGAGATCCAGCGCATGCTGATCGCCCGGGACCTCGGCCTGCCCACTGACAGGTGAGGTCCTTGCAGGCACGCCCATAGCTCGGCAGGGTCGTGGTCGGTGCGCGCCTGGTGGGCTCGGTTCACGACCTCACGCGTCGCCGGCATCTCCGGAGCTGCCGGCTCGAAGCGGCGCGTACAGGGCGACCGATCGGGTCTTGCCCTTCAGCGTGGCGCCAGCTCGTTCCACCAGGGCAATCCGACCCGTCGTCACCGTGGTCGGCGTGTCCGGAGCTGGGGCTGCGGCTGGGGCTGGGGCTGGGGCTGGGGCTGGGGCTGGGGCTGGGGCTGGGGCTTCCGGGGTGGGAGTTTCCGGGATAGCGGTAGGGGCTGTGGGGTCGGTGGTGGTGGTGTCCGTGTCGGTGTCGGTTTCCGGCGTGGCGGTGGTGTTCGGGGCGGCGGCA